>CAZDHN010000004.1:0-29800 GCA_964505115.1 uncultured Planctomycetaceae bacterium | reverse complement strand
CCATCATGATGCTGCAGAAGCGGGGCGGCGCCAACGCAACGGTTACCATCTGCCACACCCGTACCACAAACATAGCGGAGCATACCCGCCGAGCGGATATCCTGATCGTGGCCGCCGGCATACCGAAGGCGGTCACGGCCGACATGGTCAAGCCGGGCGCCACGGTAATCGACGTTGGCGTGAACCGGATCGGCACGACCCCCTCGGGCAAGGCCAAGCTGGCCGGTGACGTCGATTTCGAGCCTGTCGCGGAAGTGGCCGGTAAGATTACGCCCGTGCCGGGTGGCGTCGGACCGATGACAATCGCCATGCTGATGAAAAACACGGTCAAAGCGGCCACGCTGAAGCTTTAGTATCCGCTCGCCCCCCAGTCCAGGGTATTTTCGCTCTGGTTTCCTGATAGAATGCGATTGAGTGGTTTGCGTTGAGGCAGACGGTTTGCCGCAACCGGGATTGTGTTTGCCGGGGTGCCGGAAGAAGGTTGAGTTATGAGTACCACAACACGCGTTACGGCCGACCAACTCTTGGAGATGCCCGACGACGGCCATCGCTACGAGTTGGTCGCGGGAGAATTACGGAAGATGATACCAGCCGGTTGGAAACATGGGTCTATTGGTGACAGACTCCATTCGCTGATGGCTCGCCACATCCTTGAGCACAAGCTAGGACGAGGTTTTCTCGCCGAGACGGGCTTCCTAATCGCCCGCGACCCCGATACGGTTCGCGCGCCGGATATTGCCTTCATCCACAAGGACCACCTTCCGCCCGAGGATCCCGAGGAGGCGTTCTGGCCAGGCGCGCCGGATTTGGCCGTCGAGGTGCTCTCGCCCGGCGACCGGTTGAGTGAAGTGGACGAGAAGGTTCGGGCCTGGCTCGACGCGGGCGCGATGGCGGTTTGGGTCGTCAACCCCACGGGACAAAACGTTACGGTCTACCGCTCGACGACCGACATCAAGGTGTTGACTGAAAACGACCAACTCGAAGGCCAAGATGTTGTACCCGGTTTCGCCTGCCGGGTGGGAGAGATTTTTGTCGACAGGTAGTTATTCGGCCGTTAGGCGAGCAACCATGCGGCTTCAAATGAGCGCGAGGTATTGACAAATGAGACTGAAAGTAGTCTTCGAACCTAGCGAGGAAGGCGGCTACACGGTATTCGTTCCCAGCCTGCCCGGCTGCATTAGCGAGGGCGACACGAAAGATCAGGCGCTGCAAAACATCAAGGAAGCAATCGAGCTTTACCTTGAGTCCGTTGAAGACGATCCTCCGCTCGCATCCGGCACTGAAGTTGTGGAAGTCACGGTATGACCAAAGTGCCGAGTCTCGGATACGAAAAGGTTATTGACGCGTTGAAGCGTGACGGCTGGGTAGTGGTGCGCCAGCGGGGTAGCCATATTCGGCTTCATAAGCATTTCCCAACGGAACTTCTCAAACTCACCGTTCCAGCACACCGACCAATTAAGCGATCAACTCTGTCACACATCCTGAAGCAAGCACGCATTTCGGTCGAGCAGTTGCAAGCGCTCTTGTGAACCCGTCATACTAAGCTGGAGTCATCTAGGATCGAATACGCCATGTCGAACGACTTAGCCGTCCATCCCAGCCCGACCTTCCTGGCCGCCGTGGAAGCCCACGGCGCCAAGAACGTCTCGCTCTGCTACCAGTGCCGCAAGTGTACCAACGGTTGCCCGGCCGCATTCGCCATGGACGTGATGCCCAACCAGGTGATGCGGATGGTGCAGCTCGGCCTGGAAGACGAGGTGCTTCGCTCCCGGACCATCTGGATATGTGCCGGTTGCCAAACCTGCACCACGCGCTGCCCCAACGACATCGACATCGCGCATCTGATGGACACGCTCCGGCAGATGAGCCGCGAGGCGGGCGTGCCGGCCGGGGAGGCCAACGTCGTCAAGTTCCACAAGGCGTTCCTCGATTCTGTTCGCCGCCACGGCCGGGTGTACGAAGTGGAGATGATGGCGTTCTACAAGCTGGCCACGATGGATTTCTTCAGCGACACGAAGCTCGCCATCGACATGTTGAAAAAGGGCAAGCTCAAGTTCCTGCCCCCCAGCATCAAGGGCAAGCGGGAAGTGCGTCGGATGTTCAAGAAAGACTAGTTTAGCCGGCGGGCTTGCCCGCCGCGCGTTTGGGCCAACCAAAGGGCCCTAATCAGAGCGAGAACGGTTCCAAGACAAGAAAGGCGAAAGTGGTGCAGGTCTCATACTATCCCGGATGTTCGCTCGAGGGCATGGCCGCTGAATACGACCGGAGTGTTCGGGTTGTATGCCAGGCGCTGGGGATAGAACTCGTCGAGTTGCCCGACTGGAATTGTTGCGGCGCCTCGTCGGCCCACTTCCTCGACGACGAATTGGCGATCAACCTGGGCGCGCGCAACATGGAGATTGCCGAACAGGAAGGCCACGACCTGCTGATCCCCTGCTCGGCCTGCTTCCTGGCGCTTAAGAAGGCCGACAAGGAACTGAAGCTCGACACCGCCCGCTGGACCGACCAGCCCTACGAGGGCAAGACGAAAATTTGGCACATCAACGAGTTCTTCGACCGGCCGGAGTTGATCGAACTTATCAAGCAAAAAGTAAAGAAACCGCTCGGCGGTTTGGCCGGCGTTGCCTATTACGGTTGCCTCTCGCAGCGGCCGCCCAAGCTGACCGACGCCCGATCGCCGGAGAATCCCGTCTCGATGGACCGCCTCTTGACTGCCCTGGGCATGGAGCTGCGACCCTGGTCGTACAAAACCGACTGCTGCGGCGCCAGCCTCGTGCTCACCCGAACCGACATCGTACACAAGCTCAGCGGCGATCTGTTCGAGGCGGCCGTGGAGGCGGGCGCCGAGTGTCTGGTTACCGACTGCCCGATGTGCCAGTCGAACCTCGACACGCGGCAAGGGGAAATCGAGTCGCTCCGCCAGCGGCAATACGGTCTGCCCATATTCTATCTGACCGAGTTGATGGCCCTGGCCTTCGGCGACGCGGAGGCGAACGGCTGGTGGAAGAAACACTTCGTTGATCCGGCCCCGTTACTGAGTGGAAAGGGGCTGCTTTGAACCTTGGGTGCCACTGCTGGCTTGTCCAGCAGTGTTTGCAAGTGGATAGGCGCCTCGCACTGCTGGACAAGCCAGCAGTGGCACCCTTGCGGAACTAACGACACGTAAATTGATATTAAACGCAATCATCACACAAGCGGGTATCGAGTCAAACGCTGATGGCCAACGATAACACACAAAAACGAAACGACGGCACGGTCGGCGCGGCCATGGTTATCGGTGCGGGCATCGGCGGGATGCAAGCCTCGCTCGATCTGGCCAATGCGGGGTTCCACGTCACGCTGGTCGAGCAGACCACGGCCATCGGCGGCCGCATGGCACAACTCGACAAGACGTTCCCCACCAACGATTGTTCGATGTGCACCATCTCGCCCAAGCTGATCGAGGTGGACAAGCATCTCAACATCGACATCGTCACGGCCGCCGACGTTATCGGCCTGGAGGGCCAGCCGGGTGACTTCCGCGTGCGGATTAACAAGCGGCCCCGCTATGTCGATCTGGATAAGTGCAACAGTTGCGGCGACTGCCTGGAAGCGTGTCCCGTCCAAGTCCCCAGCGAGTTCGACGGCGGCACCATGCCGCGCAAAGCCATCTACAAGCGCTACCCGCAAGCGATTCCGGGCGCGATGGCCATTAGCAAGGCCGAGCGGGCGCCCTGCGTGTTGACCTGTCCGGCCCACGTCAACTGCCAAGGTTACGCGGCACTGATTGGCGACGGCCGCTTCGCCGAGGCCTACGATTTGATCCGCCAGCGCAACCCGCTGCCCTCGGTCTGCGGACGCATCTGCCATCACCCCTGTGAAGCGCAGTGTAACCGCCGCGAACTGGACGCGCCGGTGGCAATCAACAACCTCAAACGGTTCGTCACCGATTGGGTAGCCGAGAAGCGCGCTACGGGCGAAGACCCCGCGCCGCCAGTGGTTGGCGAAATCGACCAGACCAAGGGACGCGTCGCCGTCATCGGCGGAGGCCCGGCCGGATTGACCGCCGCCCGCGACCTGACGCTGGCCGGCTATCCGGTCACGCTTTTCGAGGCCGAAGACTCTCTCGGCGGTGCCATGCTGCTGGGAATTCCCGACTATCGTCTGCCCGGCGAGTTCCTCCGCCGCGACATAGACGACATGGTTGCGTCCGGGTTCGAGGTCCGCACCGGTGCTGCGTTGGGACGCGATTACACCCTGGATTCGCTCAACCGGGACGGATACAAGGCGGCCTTCCTGGGTATCGGTTGCAGCCGACCGGCCGAACTCGCTCGCAGCACCGACGGCTCGCCCATGCAGGGTACCGACCTGGACGGCGTGCTGCTGGGACTCGATTTCCTCCGCGACGTGAACCTGGGCAAAAACCCCCGGCTCGGCGGCCGCGTGGTGGTCATCGGCGGAGGCAACGTGGCGATCGACGTGGCCATGACCGCCCGACGCCAAGGCGCCGAACAGGTCGAAATCGTCTGCCTGGAAAAGCGTGAGGAAATGCCCGCGTATGAGTGGGAAATCGAAGACGCCTTGAACGAAGGCATCACCATCAACGCGGCCTGGGGCCCGCAAGAGATTGTCGGCGGCGACGGAAAGGTTGCCGGGCTGAAGCTTCAGCGGTGCCTGCGGGTGTTCAATGACGAAGGCCGTTTCTCGCCGGAGTTCGACAACAACTCTGCCGGCGGCAAGCAACTCGACGCCGAACACATACTCATCGCCATCGGCCAGCGATCCGATTTCTCCTTCCTGGCCGAGGACGATCCACTTTGGGACGAGTCGAAGCGGTTCCTGCAGGCCGACCGGCTGACGCTGCAAACCAATCTGGATTGGGTCTTCGCCGGCGGCGACATGCTCAGCGGCCCGGCCTCGGTCGTCGAGGCGGTTGCCCAAGGCCACGAGGCGGCCGAATCTATCGACCGCTTCCTCCGCGGCGCCGACCTGGCTGCCGGACGCCAGCAGCCGGAACCCGAACCGGCGCCGATGCCCCAGCGAGCGTTCCTTTTGCGGCCCCGCGCGGTGGCCAACAAGCTGCCCGTCGAGCAGCGCGACGGTTACGCGGAAATTGAACAGACTTTCGACGAGGCGACCGCCGTGACCGAGGCCAAGCGCTGCCTGGCCTGCGGCATTTGCAGCGAGTGCATGCAATGCGTGGCCGCCTGTAGCGCCGGGGCGATTGTCCACGACATGGTGGCCGAGGAAGTCACGGTCTCGGTCGGCGCCATCCTGATGACGCCCGGCTTCGACACCTTCGACCCGCTCAAGCGGGGTGAATACGGATACGGCGAGTGTCCCAACGTGATTACCAGCCTCGAATTCGAACGGATACTCAGTGCCTCGGGGCCTTACCAGGGTCACGTGCTGCGTCCGTCCGACCGGACCGAGCCCAAGCGGGTGGCCTGGATCCAGTGCGTCGGCTCGCGCGACATACAGTCGGGCAACGAGTATTGTAGCGGTGTCTGCTGCATGTACGCCATCAAGGAAGCCATCATGGCCGTCGACCATGTGCCGGGCCTTGATGCGACCATCTTCTACAACGACATCCGCGCCTACGGCAAGGGGTTCGAAACCTATTACGAAGGCTCCAAGAAGAACTACGGCGTGCAATACAAGCGAGGCATCATCTCCTCGGTCAAGCAACTACAGCAGTCGGGCAACCTGCTGCTGAAATACGTCGACGAAAGCGGCAACGTCACCGAAGAGGAATTTGATCTGGTCGTGCTCAGCGTCGGCTTGCGGCCCGCGGCGGGCACTGCCGCGCTGGCCGTAGCGTTTGGGGACGCGCGGGCCCGCTTCGGCTTCTGCCAGACCGATACCTTCGATCCCAGCCGCACGAGCCGGTCGGGTGTCTACGTGGCCGGCACCTTCGCCGCGCCCATCGATATACCGGAAACGGTGATGACCGCCAGCGCCGCCGCCGCGCTGGTCGGCGAGGACCTCAAGGGCGCCCGCGGAACCATGATCCGCGATAAGACCTATCCGGCAGAGCGGGAGGTTAGCCAGGAAGAGCCGCGGATCGGCGTGTTCGTTTGCCGCTGCGGAACCAACATATCCCGGTCGGTCGAGGTGCCCGACGTCGTCGACTATGCCAAAACTCTGCCGGCCGTTGCTTACGCCGAAGAGAACCTCTACACCTGCTCGACCGACACGCAGCGAAAAATCATTGACGCAATTCGGGAACATAACCTCAACCGCGTGGTCGTGGCCAGTTGCACGCCGCGAACGCACGAGCCGCTATTCCAGGACACGCTCCGCGAGGCCGGACTGAACAAACACCTGTTCGAGATGGCCAACATCCGCGACCAATGTTCCTGGGTCCATTTCAACGAGCCCGAGGCGGCCACCTTCAAGGCCAAGGACCTGGTGCGGATGGCCGTCGCCAGGGCCGCCACGTTGCGACCCTTCCAGGACCTGCGGCTGGAAGTCGACCAACGGGCGATCGTGATCGGAGCCGGGCTGGCCGGAATGACCGCCGCCTTGAGCCTGGCCGATCAAGGCTTCGAGGTCGCTCTGCTCGAGCAAGAAGACCGGCCGGGGGGCATTGCAAGGCGACTGCGCCACACGCTCTCGGGTATCGATCCGCAAGCACACCTGAACAAACTCATCGGCCGCGTGGAGGAGAGCCCGTTGGTCACGCTCTACACCGGGGCCACCATCGAGGAGTTCTCCGGCCACGTCGGCCGCTTCAAGGTAACCGTGCGTCAGGCCGATGGGCTTAAGGAGGTCGGTGGCGGCGCGGTCATCGTGGCCACCGGCGGCGCGGCCTATCAGCCGGAAGAATACGCCTACGCCCAAAGCGACGCCATCATCACGCAACTCGAACTGGAAGAGAAGTTCGACGACCCGGCCTATGCCGGTACGCTGAAGGAAGTGGTGATGATCCAGTGCGTCGGCTCGCGCGAGCCCGACCACCAATACTGCTCGCGAGTCTGCTGTCAGGAAGCGGTCAAAAACTCGCTGGCGATTAAGCAGGCGAACCCCGACGCACAAGTTTACATCCTCATGCGCGACGTGCGAACCTACGGCTTCGATGAGATTTACTACCAGAAAGCCCGCGAGGCGGGGGTCGTGTTCATCCGCTTCGACCAGGACGATAAACCGGTGGTGAACGTCGACGGCCGCCTGAGCGTTACCGTCAACGACGACGTGCTCGGCCGCCCCATCGAGTTGAAGCCCGACGTGCTGGTCCTCTCGGCGGCGATCCGGCCGCACCCCGACGCGGAGGCCGTCTCCCGGGCACTGAAGGTTCCGCTAAACGCCGACGGGTTCTTCCTCGAAGCGCACATGAAACTGCGTCCGCTGGATTTCGGCAGCGACGGGATATTCCTGGCCGGCCTGGCCCACGCACCCAAGTCGATGTCCGAATCGATCAGCCAGGCAAAGGGGGCGGCGTCTCGGGCAGCCTGCGTCATTTCCCATTCGCAATTGGACCGGTCGGGTATTGTTTCGGAGGTCGACACGAGCAGTTGTGCCGGCTGCTTGACCTGTGTTAGGTTGTGCCCTTACGACGTGCCGGTCATCAACGAGGATGGCGTGGCGTACATCGAGCCGGCAAGCTGCCAGGGATGCGGCGTTTGCGCGGCGGCCTGCCCGCGAAAGGCCATCTCAACGCGGCACTACACCGACCGGCAGATGATCACCAAGGTCGACGTGCTCTTTGGCGACGCCGGTTTTGAAGCCACGATGCCGGCCGCCCGACCGGTGGGAGGAAACGCTTGAGCGAAAAACCGTCTGAACAGTTCGAGCCGAAAGTAGTCGCTTTTTGCTGTACGTATTGCGCCTACACGGCCGGTGATTTGGCCGGTTCGATGCGGTTGGAATACTCGCCCAACGTGCGGGTGGTGAAGATCCTCTGCACGGGCAAGATCGACGCCGTGCTGCTAATGCGCGCTTTTGAAGAAGGTGCCGACGCCGTCTACGTGGCCGGTTGTGCCCTGGGCGATTGCCATTTTCTGGAAGGCAACCTTCGAGCGATCCAGACGGTAGCATACACGAAGAAGCTGATGGCCGAAATCGGCTTGGAGCCGGAGCGGTTGGAGTTCTTCCACGTTCCCGCCTCCGCCGGCCCGCTTTTCGCCCAAAGGGCAAACGAAATGACCGAGCGCGCCCGACAGTTGGGAAGAAACCCGCTACGTGCCACAAGCAAACAAACCGCCGGCCGCAAACTCGAAAAGCAACCCGATGCCCATCCGCCGCTACCAGAGGCCAAGCACGGGAAATTGATAAGTTCAAGGGAAAGATAAGGATCACGCAAAGACGCTAAGGGGCAAAGGTTTGGCCGATCTATCGTTTAGCCGGCGGGCTTGCCCGCCGCGTTGGACGGTATCAATGCGACCGAGCAGAAACACGGCGGGCAAGCCCGCCGGCTAAACGACCGTTGACTTTGAGTAATAACGTATTGCTGAACAGCAGAAGAGCCCCGTCTTTGCGCGAAACTGCTTTCCGAATACGATAAGCAGCTCAGAAACCGGAGCATAACGATGATTGTTGCTGAACGAAAATCCATCGAACAAATTGAGGCGATGCTCGAGGGGTTCGATAGAATTCTGCTCGTCGGCTGCGGCACTTGCGTGGCCGTATGCATGGCGGGCGGAGAGAAGGAAGTCGAACTGCTCGCCGCCGAGTTGCGGATGAAAGGCAAGATGGAAGGCAGACAGCGCACCGTCGATGAAATCACTATCACCCGACAGTGCGACAAGGAGTATCTGGAAGCCCTGGCGAAGTACGTCGACCAGTACGACGTGATTCTCTCGGCCGGCTGCGGAGCGGGCGTTCAGTTCCTGGCCGAGCGATACGAGGACAAGATCGTGCTGCCGGCCCTCAACACCCGCTTCATCGGCGTTGCCGAGGGAGCCGGCGTCTGGACCCAACGCTGCATGGCCTGCGAAGATTGCATTCTGGATCAGACGGGCGGCATCTGCCCGATGACCATTTGCGCGAAGAACCTGTTGAACGGTCCCTGCGGCGGCACCGATCACGGCAAGTGCGAGGTCGACAGCGAGAAGGACTGTGCTTGGACGCTGATTTATAACAGAATGAAGAAGCTCGGCCGGCTCGACTATATCAAGAAGATTCAACCGCCCAAAGACTACAGCGTGATGACCAAGCCAGGTAAGTACACGCACGAAGCCTTTAAGGAAGCCCGGCAGGAGGACTAGCCAGATGCCTCAAGCGATATAAGAAACTCCCTCCATGAGTAACCCGATGCCCAATAAATTCAAAGAAGCGTTCGATCAAAAGGAGTTCGTGGTGACGGCCGAGGTTGGGCCGCCCAAGGGGACCGATATCGGACGATTGATCGAGGACATCGATCTGTTGAAGGACAAGATCGACGGCCTGAACGTGACCGACAACCAGAGTTCGGTCATGCGGATAAGCTCGCTGGCCGTCTGCCGGATGATCCTCGACCGCGGCGGCGAGCCGATCCTGCAGATGACCTGTCGCGACCGTAACCGCATGGCCCTGCAATCGGAACTGCTGGGAGCCGCCGTACTGGGCGTGCCAAGCGTGCTCTGCCTGTCGGGCGACGCCATTACCGTGGGCGACCATCCGAAGGCGAAGCCGGTCTTCGACCTCGACAGCGTGCAACTGCTGCAAGCCGTCGGGCTGCTCAACGGCGGCAAGGACCTGTCGGACAACGAACTGCAAGGCCCGACCGATCTGTTCCCCGGTGCCGTGGTCACGCCGGAGGCCGATCCGATCGAGCCGCAATTGCTCAAATTCGAGAAGAAGATCGCCGCCGGCGCCAAATTCATTCAGACCCAGGCGATCTACGATATGGACAATTTCAAGCAGTTCATGGACAATGTCCGGCACCACGACACGAAGATTATGGCCGGGGTCGTGCTGCTGGTCTCGGCCGGCATGGCCAAGTATATGAACAAGAACGTGCCGGGCATCATGGTGCCCGACGCACTAATCGAGGAGATGGCGGCCGCGCCGAAGGGCGAGCGGCTGGACGCCGGCATCCGGATTGCCGGCCGAATGATCCGCCAACTGCGCGAGGAGAAGATCTGCGACGGCGTGCACATCATGGCCATCGGCAAGGAAGACCGCGTGCCCGACATCCTCGAAGCGGCCGGAATGTCTCCCGCCGACTGAACAACCTGAGCAGAAGCAGCAGGAGTGAACCCATGAGCCAAGTTGATTGTCTCGACGCCATCTTTTCGTCCTTCCAGGGCAGGCGAGACGAGTTGATTCCCATCTTGCAGAAGGTGCAGTCGGAGTTCGGCTACCTCTCCAACGAGGCGATGCTCGAAGTCGCCCAATTCACCGGCGTACCGGAAGCCGGCGTGTACGCCGTGGCAACGTTTTATGCCCAGTTCCGCTTCACCCCGATCGGCCGGATGCACGTAACCGTCTGCCGCGGCACGGCCTGCCACGTACGGGGCGCGCCGCGGATACTGGAGGAGGTCGAAAAACACCTGGGCATCAAGGAAGGCGAGACCACGGAAGATCAAGAATACTCGCTGGAAACGGTCGCCTGCATCGGGGCCTGCGGCTTGTCGCCATGCATCATGAACAACCAACAGGTTCTCGCCAAAATGACACCCAAGAAAGTGGTCGAATCGTTCGGGAAAGGTGGTCGAAAGTGAGCACGGTCCGAACAAGGCTGGAAAACGCCAACGACCTCGAACAACTCCGCCAACTGGCCGTCGTAGAGCAAAATCGCGCGACGCACCGAGTGCGAGTCTGCTTGGGAACCGGCTGCACGGCGAAGGGGGCGACCAAGATATTCGAGCGGTTCCGCCAGGCGGCCGAGCAACTCGGCGACCCGTCGATGGTGGTGGGCGTTAAGTGTACCGGCTGCCACGGCTACTGCGAACGGGGTCCGCTGGTGGTCGTCGACCCGGGCAATATCTTTTACCAGGACGTTACCGAGGAAGACGTGCCCGAAATCTGGCGGGAGACGGTGCTTGCCGGTCGCGTTGTCCAGCGGCTATCGTACAAAGACGATCAGACCGGCCAGCCGTGCATTACGCCCGACGATATCCCCTTCTACCGGGCGCAAAGTCGACTCGTGCTGGCTCACAACGGCCACATAGACCCCACCAGAATCGAGGAGTACCTAGCGGTAGGCGGATACGCCGGCCTGGCCAAGGTCCTGGATACCATGCGGCCGGGGGACGTGATCGAGGAGGTCGGTCGATCCGGGTTGCGAGGTCGCGGTGGCGGCGGGTTCCCAACCGCGCGGAAATGGGGCTTCGCACGCGGCGCGCCCGGCGAAACCAAGTACGTCATCGCCAACGCCGACGAAGGAGACCCCGGCGCGTTCATGAACCGCTCGCTGCTGGAGGGCGATCCCCATTCGCTTCTGGAGGGCATGCTGGTAGCGGGTTACGCCATCGGTGCCGACCGGGGTTACGTCTACTGTCGGGCCGAGTACCCGTTGGCCTTGGAGCGATTGCGGATAGCCATCGGCCAGGCGGAAGAGTGTGGCTTGCTGGGCGACGACATTCTGGGCTCGGGCTTCAACTTCCACGTGAAGATTAAAGAGGGAGCGGGCGCGTTTGTCTGCGGCGAGGAGACGGCCCTGATCGCCTCGATCGAGGGCGAGCGCGGCATGCCCCGACCCCGCCCACCGTTCCCGGCCATCTCCGGACTGTGGGGCAAGCCGACCATTATCAACAACGTCGAGACCTTGGTCTGCGTCGCGCGGATCATGCAAAACGGAGCCGACTGGTTCACCCAGTACGGCACCGAAAAGAGCAAGGGCACCAAAACCTTCGCCCTGGTGGGAAAGGTCAAACGCACCGGCTTGGTCGAGGTGCCGCTGGGTATCACGCTGAGGGAGATGATCTTCGACATCGGCGGCGGCGTACTCGACGACAAACCGTTCAAGGCCGTTCAGACCGGCGGCCCTTCCGGCGGCTGCATACCCGAGAGCCTGCTGGATACGCCGGTCGACTACGACTCACTCCAGGCCGCCGGCACGATCATGGGCTCCGGCGGCATGGTGGTGATGGACGACAGCACTTGCATGGTCGATTTTGCCCGATATTTCCTTGATTTTGCCCAAAAGGAATCTTGCGGTAAGTGCGTGCCCTGTCGACTGGGCACGAAGCAACTGCTGGACATCTTAACCGACATCACCCAGGGCAGGGGCCGGCCGGGCGATATCGAACTGCTGATCGAATTGGCCGAGGCGATCAAGAAGGGCTCGCTCTGCGGCCTGGGCCAAACGGCGCCCAACCCGGTACTCACGACGATCCGCTACTTCCGCGAGGAATACGAAGCGCACATCTACCGGAATCGTTGCCCGGCCGTGGTCTGCAAGGAGATCATCTCCTCGCCCTGCCAGCACGTTTGCCCGATCGGCACGCAGGCCCCCACCTACATATCGCTGATCGCCCAGGGCCGCTTCCAAGAGGCGTTCGAGGTGATTTTGCAGGACAACCCGCTGCCGTCGGTTTGCGCCCGGGTGTGTCACCACCCTTGCGAGTACAAGTGCCAGGCCGGCAAATGGGGGCAACCGATAGCGGTCAGAGCCCTCAAGCGGTTCGTCGTCGACCATGCCGCCCGGTCGGGTGCCACTGCTGGCTTGGCCAGCAGCGCGAAGCACGAAACCCGCGAAAATACTGCTGGGCAAGCCAGCAGTGGCACCCTGGCTGATGACGGGAAGGACGCTTCGAAGGTGGCAATCGTCGGCGCCGGGCCGGCCGGGCTGATGGCCGCCCATCAACTGGCCCGAAAAGGATACGATGTTACTATCTTCGAGGCCTTGCCAACGCCCGGCGGAGCGCTGGCCGCCTGCATTCCCGAGTACAGGTTGCCCCGCGAAGCGCTGGCCGCCGACATCGAGCGTATCCGCCAGGCCGGCGTGAAGATTCAGACGAACACCCGGATCGGCCGGGATATCCCGTTCGATCAATTGCGTGCCGACCACCAGGCCGTGTTCATCGCAACCGGCGCCCATAAGTCGCGAAAACTGGGTATCGCCGGCGAAGATACGCCCGGCGTTTGGGACTCGATGGTGTTTCTCAAGAAGGCGAACCTTGGCGGCCAGGCCTCGGTTGGCCGGAGCGTGGGCGTTATCGGGGGTGGCAATTCGGCGGTCGACGCGGCCCGAGTGGCGGCCCGACTCGACGGTTGCCAGTCGGTAACGCTCATCTACCGCCGCACGCGAGCCGAAATGCCCGCCTTCGCCGAAGAGGTTGAGGCCCTGATCGAGGAGGGAATTGGCCTGGAGTTCCTAACCGCGCCGGTGCGAATCATCGCCACCGACGGCGCCTTGTCGGCCGTCGAGTGCATCCGCATGGAGTTGGGCGAGCCGGACTCCAGCGGCCGCCGCCGGCCCGTGCCCGTCGAAGGTTCCGAATTCACCGTCGCGTTGGATACGCTCATCGTGGCCATCGGCGAGCAGTCCGACGTCGACTCGCTGGGCCCCGACCACGGCCTGGAGGTCTCCCGCTGGGGTACCGCGGTCGTCGACTCGGAGACGTTGACCACGAACGTGCCGGGTGTGTTCGCCGGTGGCGACGTGGTGACCGGCCCCAACACGGTAATCGATTCCATGGCCGCCGGTAAGCGGGCCGCTGAGATGATCGACCAGTATATTCGCGGCGAGCCGCCGAGGCCGCGGTACGATCTGGTCCGGCCCTCGATGTACGTGCCGCCGGTTGAATTGACCGACGAAGAGATCGAGACGGCCGACCGGCCGGTTGTGCCCTGCCTGCCCGTCGAGCAGCGTCGGAACAATTTCGCCGAGGTCGACCTGGTCCTGAGCGAGAAGGCCGCGATTGCCGAAGCCCGACGCTGCCTGCGGTGCGACCTGGAAACCGAACATGCCAAACAACAACTGAAGCACGGTGTCGATGGAAACGGTGTCGATGGAAACGGTGTCGATGGAAACGGTGTCGATGGAAATGGCGCTGATGGAAACCGGGCCACAAGAGGCAACCATGACTGAGAAGATCACGCTGACAATCGATGGGCTTCAGGTAACCGCCGAGCAGGGCGCTACCGTGCTGGAAGCGGCGCTGGCCGCCGGTATCTATATTCCGCACCTCTGTAATCACCCCGACCTCGACCCGGTCGGCGTTTGCCGGCTGTGCATGGTGGAAATCGAGGGGCGCGGTTCGACGTTATCCTGCCTGGCTCCGGCCGCGGAAGGGCAAGTGGTCAAAACCGACAGCCCCGAAATTGAGTCCGCCCGCCGCGTTGCCGCCGAATTGCTGATCGTTAACCATCATGCCGATTGTCTGTCTTGCGAAGCCAACAATCACTGCGAGCTTCAGCGGGTTGCCGCCTACGTTGGGATCGACCAGAATCGGCTCGATCGGCTGCGACGCGATACGGCCGAAGCGCCCATCGACACTTCGAATCCATTCTTCGATTACGATCCCAACAAGTGCGTGCTTTGTGGAATATGCGTGCGCACTTGCCGACAACGTCAAGGCGTCGGTGCCATCGACTTCGCCTTTCGCGGATTCCAGACGACGATCAGCACCTTCAACAACGGGCCCATCGCCGAGTCGCGCTGCGAGTCGTGCGGCGAGTGTGTCGTCCGCTGCCCGGTGGGTGCGTTGAGCCCCAAAACATCTCAGGTGCCGTCGCGCGAAGTGCTCACCACCTGCCCGTATTGCGGCGTGGGTTGCGGTATCTGGCTGGGCGTCCGCAACGAGCGGATTGTCGCCGCCCGCGGCGATCGCGACAACCCGGTCAACCGGGGCGATCTCTGCGTCAAGGGCCGATTCGGTCACGGTTTCGTCAATCACCCCGAGCGGCTGACCATGCCGCTGGTCAGGCGGAACGGCAAATTCGAGCCGGCAACCTGGGACGAGGCACTCGATCTGGTCGCGGCTGGATTCGCAAAATACGAGGGTGACCAGTTCTCCGCCCTCTCCTCGGCCAAAATCACCAACGAGGAGAACTATCTGGTTCAGAAGTTTACTCGGGTGGTGATGGGCTCGAACCACGTCGACCACTGTGCCCGGCTCTGCCACGCGCCTTCAGTGGCCGGATTGGCCCAAAGCTTCGGCAGCGGGGCGATGACCAACTCGATCAATGAAGTCGCCGACGCGGCCTGTATCCTGGCCATCGGCACAAACACCACGGCCGCCCACCCCGTGATCGGGCAGCGAATTTACCAGGCCGTCCAAAACGGCGCTAAGCTGATCGTCGCCAACCCCAAGCGGATCGATCTCTGCCGCTGGGCCGACATCTTCCTGCAACACAATCCCGGTAGCGACGTGGCTCTGATGATGGGCCTGATGCGAGTCATCGTCGACGAAAATCTGGCCGACGAAGCGTTCATCAAAGAGCGCTGCGAGAATTTCGACAAATTCCGGGCCTCGCTCGACGCTTTTGGCTTGGACCGGGTGGTCGAGCTGACGGGCGTTCCTCGGGAGAAGATCGTCGAAGCCGCCCGCTGTTACGCCACCACTGGGCCGGCGTCGATCCTTTACGCCATGGGCATCACGCAACACACCCACGGCACCGACAACGTGCTGGCAACCAGCAATCTGGCCTTGCTGACGGGCAACGTGGGCAAGCCTTCCTCGGGCGTCAACCCGTTGCGTGGTCAGAACAACGTACAGGGCGCTTGCGACATGGCGGCGCTGCCGAACGTCTACCCCGGTTATCAGAAAGTCAACGATCCGGCCGTCCAGGAGAAATTCCAGAAGGCTTGGGGTTGCTCGCTGAAGGATACGCCCGGCCTGACCCATACCGAGATATTCGACTCGATCCATCAGGGCGACATCAAGGCCATGTATCTGGTCGGGGAGAATCCGATCCTGAGTGAGGCGAATTCCACGCACGTCGCGGAAGCACTCGATCGGATCGACCTGCTTGTGGTGCAAGACATCTTCCTCACCGAGACGGCCCGACTGGCCGACATTGTGCTTCCGGCGGCGACCTTTGCCGAGAAGGAGGGCACGTTCACCAACACCGAGCGGCGCGTGCAGCGGGTCCGCAAGGCCGTGGAATCCCCGGGTGAGGCACAACCCGACAGTTGGATCACCTGCCAGATCGCCCGGCGGATGGGGGCCGGCGGATTCGACTTCGAGACCCCGGAAGAAGTCATGGGCGAAATCGCCTCGCTCGTACCGAGCTACCAGGGAATCACCTACGAGCGTTTGGATGCCGAGGGACTGCAATGGCCGTGTCCGGGTCCGGAGCACGCCGGCACCAAGTTCCTGCATTCGGAACGTTTCGCCACCGCCAGCGGCAAAGGCCGCTTCATTCCGCTGGAGTACCGGCCCAGCGCGGAGCTGCCCGACGAAGAATACCCGCTGCTGCTGACAACCGACCGCAGCCTGTTCCATTTCCATACGAGCACCATGACCCGCAAGTCACGGGGGCTTTGTGCCCTGAACGATCGGGAGTTGCTGAAAATCAATCCGGCCGACGCGGCGGAACAGGGGATTGAGGACGGCCAGACAGTACGGCTCCTATCGCGCCGGGGCAAGGTGACGGTCGAGACCCGCGTGACGGACATCTGCCCACCGGGCGTGGTTTCCACGACGTTCCATTTCCATGAAAGCCCGATCAACGAGTTGACCAACTGCGCCATCGACCCCTTGGCCAAGATCCCCGAGACCAAGGTCTGCGCCGTACGCATCGAGAAGCTCGATTGATCCGCTGGCCGCTTTGTAGCTGGATTCGCAAGAATTCAGCCGGTGAAAGTAAGTCCGACTGAATTCTTGCGAATTCAGCTACCACGTTGTCGCCAATCCATCGAGATTCCGCGAACCCGTTCCTGCGCCCACCAGGGCCGGCAAGGTTTCTCCGACTTGCCCGAACTCGCAGAGTCAACTATACTTACGTGTCTTGTGCAGTAGGTATTTGTTGAACCCGTCCAGGGAAAAAGTGCGTGGCGGCAGCCGACTTTCGCCGCCTCGTACACGGGTTGGATGAATACTTACCATGTGGATGCGTTCTCTGTCCAATTGGGAGAGGGCCAACGAGTGTCCTTCTCTCGCTGGGCACCCTGCTTCGGAGGTATATTGATGCCCTGCCATTCATCTGTGCGTTTGCTGTTGTCGATGTTGCTGGTCGGCCTGTTGGCGGCCACGGTGCAAGCCGGGCCCTCCAAACCGGACAAGGACGACTACTACGAGTTGCACAAGGTCCTGGTCGACACGCTGGATCAGGTGGAACGCAACTACGTAAAGGATGTCACCCGTCGCCAACTTATCGAAGCGGCCATCCGCGGCGTACTGAGCGAACTCGACCCCTACTCCGCCTACATTAGCCCCAAGGAACTCAAGCGATTCCAGGGCAGCGTGGAAGGTGAATTCGGTGGGATTGGAATTCAGATCAACATCGACGCCGGCCGGCTGAAGATCATGAGCCCGCTGGCGGGAACGCCCGCCTATCGGGCCGGACTGCTGGCCGGCGACATCATCACCGAGGTCGACGGCAAGAGCACCGAGGGTATTAACATCGACGAGGCCGTGCACCGCCTCAAGGGCAAGGCGGGCACCAAGGTGACACTCACCGTACTGCACCCGGGCGCGACCGAAGAGGAGAAGGTCACGATCACGCGCGAGTTGATCCACATCGAGACCGTCTTGGGTGATCGCCACAAGCCGGACGATGCCTGGGACTTCATGTTGGATCACGATAAGCGAATCGGTTACGTGCGGATTACCGCCTTCAGCCGCGATACGGCTCGGGAACTTCGCGCGGCGCTGGCTGAATTGAAGAAGGAGAAGCTCCGCGGGCTGGTTCTCGACTTGCGGTTCAACCCGGGCGGTCTGCTGAGTTCGGCGATCGAGGTCAGCGACCTGTTCATTCCCAAGGGCCGCATTGTCAGCACGAGCGGCCGCAACAGCCCCGAGCGGACCTGGGACGCCCACGAGAAGAACACCTTTGCGGGGTTTCCCATGGTCGTGCTGGTCAATCGCTATTCGGCAAGCGCCAGCGAGATAGTTTCGGCCTGTTTGCAGGACAACAAGCGGGCCGTGATAATGGGCGAGCGGACATGGGGTAAGGGCAGCGTCCAGAACGTCATCGAGATGGAACAAGGTCTGAGTGCCTTGAAGCTCACCACCGCCTCTTACAAGCGGCCTAGCGGCAAGAACATCGATCGGCTCTCGGCGGCCAAGGGCAGCGACGAGTGGGGCGTAAGGCCCATCGAACGTAACCGCCTCAAACTTGACGAGGACGAGTTGTTGTCCCTGTTCCACGAGCGTCGCGACCGCGACATTCTGCTACCCCACAAGAAGAAACCAGACGACCCGAAGAAGATCGCCAACGGCAAGCCGGTCAAAGACGGTCCCAAGACTGACAAGAAACCAGAGCCGGCCAAGCCCGATGAGACCAAGCCCGATAAGACCAAGCCGGCGGATCGCCTATTGCGGATGGCAGTCAACTATCTCACCAGCGAGTTGGCCAAGGCGAACTGACTCGGTCAGGTTCGTTGTAAGGTATCTGGCCGGAGGCAATCTAACCGTAGCTGGATTCGCAAGAATTCAGCCGTGATGCAAAGAACCGAATTCTTGCGAATCCGGCTACGAATTCGGCTGGCAAGCCATCTTCCGCCGCTCGCTTAAGTCGAATGTTGCCCGCCGAATATGCGAATTCTCACCCTGGAAAGCACCTGCGACGAGACTTCCGCGGCGGTAATTACCGAGCGCTTGGAGGTGCTTGGATCGGTGGTGGCGTCGCAGGACGATCTGCACGGTCGCTTTGGCGGCGTGGTTCCGGAAATTGCCTCCCGGGCGCATGTCGAGCGTATCCTGCCGGTGATTGACGAAGCTCTGCGTCGGGCTGGCGTTGGACTGAAGGATATCGACGCCGTGGCGGTGGCCAACACGCCCGGACTGGCCGGCTCGCTGTTAGTCGGTCTGGTGGCCGCCAAGACTCTCTGCGTCGTCTTGGACCTGCCCTTGATTGCCGTGAACCACCTGCAAGCCCACATCTACGCTTGCCGGCTGGCCGCCCGACGGAACGTCTTCCCTTGCGTGGGCCTGATTGTAAGCGGCGGGCACAGCAGCCTCTACCGTTGTGGCGGACCGATCGAGTTCGAACTGATCGGCGCGACGACCGACGACGCGGCCGGCGAGGCCTTCGATAAGGTGGCCAGCATGATCGGCCTGCCCTATCCGGGCGGACCGGAAATCCAACGCGCGGCCGAAGGGGGCGACCCTCGGGCATACCGCTTCCCCCGGGCGCTGCTGGCCGACGAGGATCGGCTCGATTTCAGTTTCAGCGGTGTGAAGACGGCCGTCCGCTACAAGATTGTCGGGCCGGGCCGGGCCGATTTCTCCGAGATCCAACTCGAGCCGCAACAGGTGGCCGATCTGGCGGCCAGTTTCCAGGAGGCCGTCGTTGATTGCCTGGTCGGCAAAGCCGTGCTGGCACTGAAGAAGACCGGAATGCAAACCCTCTGTGTGGGCGGCGGCGTGGCGGCAAACGCTCGGCTCCGCCAGCGACTAACCGAAGAAGTCGAGCGGGCGGGCGCCGAACTGCACATTGCCCCGCTGGAACTTTGCACCGATAACGCCGTGATGGGCGCTATCGCCGTGGAACGCTTTGACGCCGGCCTCCTGGAAGACCTCGATCTGGACATCTTGCCCGGTTTGGTGAGACGTTAAGGAGTCTCACGCAAAGACGCCAAGGAGCGCGAAGACGCGAAGAAGCTATTCTTGTTCGACGTCCCTCCGTCAGCGCATTCTCATATCCTATTCTTTGCGCCTTGGCGGTCCTTGGCGTCTTTGCGTGATCCCTTCCCGGCGCGTCGCTAACCACAATCGCGGCTAGCGTTTCTTCCAATCGATGTCGGACATCGAGGCCAGGGCCAGTTCCAGCGCGTGGGTGCCGTCGCGACCGTGGCCTTGGGCTTGTAGGGCGAGGTACAACTGGTGGGCCAGTGCCAGGCCGGGCATGGAAAGACCCATCCGCTTCGACTCGTCCAGGGCGATGCCCATGTCTTTGATGAAGTGCTCGACGAAGAAGCCCGGGTCGAAGTTGTTGTCGATGATTCGGGGGGCCAGGTTTGAAAGCGACCAGCTTCCGGCGGCACCGGAGCCGATCGATTGCATCACCGTCTGCAAATCCAGCCCGGCCCGATAGCCGTAGAGCAGTCCTTCGCAAACGCCGATCATGGCGGTTGCGATCACCACCTGATTGACCATCTTGGTGTGTTGCCCGGCGCCCGGTCCGCCCTGATGGACGATTGTTTTCCCCATCGTCGCCCAGCAGGGCCCCAGCGCTTCGACTGCGTCCTTGTCGCCGCCGATCATGATCGAGAGCCGTGCCTCGCGGGCGCCGACGTCGCCGCCGGAGACGGGGGCGTCGATGCTGGAAACGCCCATCTCGCCGGCCGCCCCGGCGATCTCTTGGGCCAGCGAGGGCTCGCTGGTCGTCATGTCGACGATGATGTTTCCCCGGCTGCATCCGGCCAGAACGCCGTCGGCTCCAAGCACGACGCCACGCACGTCGGCCGGGTAACCGACGATTGTGAAGACAACGTCCGAAGCCTCGGCCACCGCCTTGGGCGTGTCGGCCCAGACGGCACCCTTGTCGATCAGTCCTTGCGCCTTTTCCTTCGTCCGGTTATAGACGGTGGCGCTGAAGCCCGCGTCGATCAGGTGCCCGCACATGCTGGTGCCCATTACGCCCGTGCCGATCCATCCAATCCGGGTTTTACCCGGCGCGATTTGCGTAACTGGCATTGTTGAGTATCCTTTCGATTACCGCATTCGTAGTTATCTAATCAATTGCCGAGCCGGCGATTTGGGTGCCACTGCTGGCTTGTCCAGCAGTGTTGCTTGCGAGGCCCGTACTTCGCACTGCTGGACAAGCCAGCAGTGGCACCCTTACCAGCGGTGTTCCGGTCGCTGGATTATCTCGTTCAGTAGGATGGCCTGGCGGAGGGATTGGGCGTCGCCGAGCATGGCTGCAAGACCGGCGGCGGCGGTTGAGGGCATCGAGGCGGCCGGCCGGGGCTCTTCACGTCCAACTGCTCGTGTCGCCACGGGCTGGGCCGATGCGCTGGAGATGCGACCGACATGCCGGTCGAACTTCTCGTGAGTGTGCTGTTCCAGCTCCTTCTCGACTCGGCTGATATTCTCGGCCAATTCGAAGTCGCGGTGTGGAAGCTGGTCCGAGGTAAGGTCTCGGCCGGATCCGATGACCACCGGCTCGGCGACAACTTCTGCCCGGACGGCTTGTTCCGGACGTGGCGGCGCGGGCTGTCTCTGCGGCCGGGGCTTGGCTTGTTGGGCTGCTTGCGGCCGGGCACCTTGGCGTTTCTGGACCACGCGGCGAAGGAACTCGCCGATCTCGTCTTCGACATTTCCCGCAGCCGGTTTAGGGGCCGGCTTCGGCCCGGCGCCTCTCCCGGCGGGACCCTTGCCGGGTTGTCCCTTCTTGGCGAAGAGTTGCCCGATGGCCGGCACGACCACGAAGAGGATCACCAGAATGATCCCGACGATGTCGCCGGCACCGGCCGCCCAAAGCGGCGTCATGGCGATCATGCGGCCGGCCCTCCCTTAGTTGCGCTAAGGGCGCCCGGTTTTGCGATCGAGGAGCGCATCTCGGTGTCGGCCTGGATGTTCCGTAGCTTGTAGTAATCGATGATACCCAACGTGCCCTCGCGGAAGGCCTGCGAGATGGCCTTGGGTACCTCGGCTTCCGCCTGCACGACTTTGGCCCGGTTCTCCTCGATCTTGGCGATCATCTCTTGCTCCTCGGCAACGGCCATTGCTCGGCGGCCTTCGGCCTTCGCCCGGGCAACCTGCATGTCGGCCTCGGCCTGGTTGGCCTGGAGCACGGCGCCGATGTTCTCGCCCACGTCTACATCGGCTATGTCGATCGAGACGATCTCGAAGGCCGTTTGCGAATCTAGCCGGCGCGAGAGCACCGTTTTCGATATCTTGTCGGGGTCCTTCAGCACTGCGCCGTGCGTTTTTTCGGAGCCGATGGCGCTGACGATCCCTTCGCCTACCCGCGCTATGATCGTCTCCTCGGTGGCCCCGCCGATCAACTGAGCCAGATTGGCCCGGACCGTTACTCGGGCTCGGACCTTCAACTGGATCCCGTTCTTCGCGATGCCGTCCAGCGAGTCTCGGCCGGAGCCGCGAGCCGGGCAGTCGATTACCTCGGGATAGACGCTGGTCTGCACGGCTTCGAGCACGTTTCGGCCGGCCAGATCGATAGCCGTCGCCTGCTTGAAAGTCAGTTCGATCTTGGCCTTGTCGGCCGCCACCAGTGCTCGAATCACCAGCGGTACGTTTCCACCGGCCAGGTAGTGTGCCTCCAGGGCCTTGGAGGTGATGCCCAGGTCATCGCCCAGCCCGGCCTGAACGGCCGTGATCTTGCTGCGAACGATCACGGCCGGGCTGACCTTGCGGAAGGTCATTCCCAACAGGTCGAATATACCGATGTTCGCCCCGGTCGTCTTCGACTGGATCCAGAGCCGGAAGTACCGCGTGAAAATTGCCAGGGCCACAATGCCGAAAAACAAAGCGGCGAAGATGGCCACGATAGTGATAATCGTGCTGGTATCGGCTGGCTGCTGCGCAAAAAGCAACATGGCGTTATCCTTCAACTGGGGGGTTATGGTAGACTATTTCAGCGATGGAACGCCGACCGCTCATCCGGGCGGGGCATCTCCACTGCCAACGGTTTAGCCGCCCCGAGCCAAATTGTCAAGGCGGCTCTGCGTTAACCCGGGAGAAATGCAAAGTCCATTTTGGCCAACCATGAGGCAGGCTGGGCCGTGGAAACAGGAAGCCGTGGCGGAGTTGCGGCTGGGGCTTCATGCGTTTCAAGGAGGGCCGTATCGTGGTCGCATCTTCGTTGGGTCAGTTGGAGGCGGTATTCTCAAAGGTCTCGGATCCTCGCATAGTCAATGCGCGGATCAAGGGGTTTTCGCCAGAGAACCGGGCTTCGCCCTCGGTCATTGGCCATGCAAGGGTCAATAGGTGTCGCCCGGCTGTTGACACGCTCCCAAGCGCGAGAGAGAATCGCCATTGTCAATGGTAGTGGCGGGTTGGTCCCTGGCGCGATCCACAACATCCTCGGTATGGAGAGTACTTTCATGCGCATCTCGAAACACCTGCTACGGATCGGATTGTGCGCGGTGCTTGGTCTGTCTGGCACGGCCGGTCAAACCAGCGCGGCGGAGACCTCGGCCGGCAAGCAGTACTACGTCTCCGTGAATGGGAAAGATACCAACGACGGCTCGGCGGCCCGACCCCTGCGAACCATCTCGGCCGCGGCGCAATTGGCACGGCCAGGTGACGTGGTCACGGTGCGGGCGGGTGTTTACCGCGAGCGGATCAACCCGCCACGCGGCGGCACTTCCAATCAGGCACGAATCACCTATCAGGCCGCGCCAGGCGAAAAGGTTGTGATCAAGGGTTCCGAAGCGATCAAGGGTTGGCGGAAGGTACGGCACGACACCTGGAAGGTCGCCATCCCGAACAAATTCTTCGGCGACTTCAATCCGTACAGCGACCTGATCCGCGGCGACTGGTTCAGAGACAAGGGACGCCCGCACCATACGGGCGCGGTCTACCTCGATGGCCATTGGTTGACCGAAGCGGCCAAACCGGACGACGTGCATCAGCCGACCGGCGACACGCCGCTCTGGTTTGCCCGGGTGGACGAGGACAACACCACAATCTGGGCACAGTTCAAGGGGATCGACCCGAATCGTGATGAAGTCGAGATCAACGTCCGCCAGACGGTATTCTATCCCAAGAAGCCCGGCGTGAACTACATCACCGTGCGCGGATTGACGATGCTGCACGCCGCCACGCCCTGGGCCCCGCCCACCGCCGAACAGATCGGCCTGATCGGCACGCACTGGAGCAAGGGCTGGGTTATCGAGAACAACGATATTCGCTACTCGACTTGCGTCGGCGTGACGCTTGGCAAGTACGGCGACCAGTGGGACAACACCTCGGCGAACTCCGCCGAAGGCTATGTCAAGACCATCGAGCGGGCTTTGGAAAACGGCTGGTCAAAGGAGAAGATCGGCCATCACGTGGTGCGCAACAACCATATCGCGCATTGCGAGCAGGCGGGTATCGTCGGTAGCCTGGGCGCGATCTTCAGCACGATTGTCGGCAATGATATCCATGACATCCACATGCGGCGGCTGTTTACCGGCGCGGAGATGGCCGGCATCAAAATCCACGCCGCCATCGACACGCTAATCAGCGGCAACCGCATCTATCGAACCACCCGCGGTATCTGGCTCGACTGGATGGCCCAGGGCGCCCGTGTCACGCGCAACCTGCTCCATGACAACGACGGCACCCAAGATCTGTTCTTCGAGGTGAATCACGGCCCCTTCATGGTCGACCACAACCTTTGTCTGTCCCAGCCCGGCGGCCAGTCGGATACCCACTGGAATTCTCGGCACAGCGTTCTCGACGTGTCGCAGGGTGGAGCCTACGCCCACAACCTGTTCCTCAACGGCATTCTGTTCCACGGCGAATTGAGGCGTGATACGCCCTACATGAAAGCCCACTCGACGGCGGTCGCCGGCTTGCGGAACATCCCCGGCGGGGATGATCGGTTCTATAACAACGTGCTTGTCAACCGCGGCTTTGTCCACTACGACAAAGCGGGGTTGCCCTTGTGGATGAAGGGAAACGTGTTTCTGAACAAGGCGCAAGCATCGAAGTTGGAGAAGTCTCCGCTGGTGCTTTCGGAATTCGACCCGGGCATCAAGCTCATCGAGAAGCCCGACGGCGTATACCTTCAGATCACGCTTGATAAGGCATGGGCCGGGCAGGCGTCGTGCCCGATGGTGACGACCGACTTGCTGGGCAAGGCGAAGATTCCCAAGCTGCCCTATCTGCAGCCCGACGGATCGCCGTACCGCCTCGCCACCGATTACTTGGGCGCCAAGCGAAACGCCGCCAATCCTTTCCCTGGTCCATTTGAAGCGGCCGAGGGCGGCGCCCGGGTGCTGAAAGTCTGGCCCCTGGCGCCGGCCGAATAGGACGGCCGGCAATATGTGTGTTAGCCCCGTCGCCCGCGACGGGAAGAACACCGAGCAATAGCCTCCGTACCGGTCGCGGGCGACCGGGCTAACCTGTCGAGTTGCCGATCCAATTTCTGACCGGTTCCCAGGGAGATTCATCGTGAAAGAAGGCGGCAGCATGGTTTACCTGACGCGCGTGGTGCTGGTGGCCGCGCTGGGTGGTTTGTTGTTCGGCTACGACACGGCGGTTATCGCCGGCGCGATCGGATTCCTCCAAACTCATTTCGATCTGACGCCGGCGATGAAGGGCTGGGCTGCCTCCAGTGCACTGGCCGGATGCGTGCTCGGCGTGATCCTCGCCGGACCGATCAGCGACCGCTTCGGCCGGCGCAACATGCTGATCCTCGCGGCGATCACGTTTCTCGTCTCCGCCATCGGTACGGCGTTGCCCAGAACGCTGACGACCTTTGTGTTTTTCCGCTTTCTCGGTGGCGTGGGCGTGGGCGCCGCATCAATGACCAGCCCGATGTACATCGCCGAGATCAGCCCAGCCCGTATCCGCGGCCGCATGGTCAGCGTCAACCAGTTTGCCATCATCAGCGGCATGCTGGTGGTCTATTTCGTGAACTACTTCATCACCCTGCATGGTGAATCGATTGGTCCGGCTTGGAACGAGCTTTACGGCTGGCGCTGGATGTTCGGCTCCGAAGCCCTGCCGGCGGTGACGCTCCTGGTCCTGTTGTTTTTCGTGCCGGAAAGCCCCCGCTGGCTGGCGGAGAAGGGACGCGCTGACGAGGCCCGGCAGATTCTCGCCCGCGTGGATGGAGTCGAACATGCCGAGCGGGAATTGCGCGAAATCCAGATTGCCCTGGCAAAAGAGCCGGCGACGCTCGGGCAGATCGTGGCGCCGGGGCTGCGGGTCGCACTGTTGATCGGCGTCGTGCTGGCCGTGCTTCAACAGGTGACCGGCATCAACGTGTTTTTGTATTACGCGCCGGAGATTTTCAAGACCGTCGCCGGGTCGAACGTCGACGTGGCCATGTTGCAGACCATCATCGTCGGAGCGGTCAACCTCGCTTTCACAATCTTGGCGATCTGGCTGGTCGATTACCTCGGACGCAAGCCACTGATGATCGTCGGGGCCGCCGGCATGGGCATCTCCCTGGTGGCAATCGGAGTGGCCGCAATGCTCGATCAACTGGCCGCCTGGGTGCTGGTATTTATCATAAGTTACATCGCCTGTTTCGCCTTATCGGTCGGGCCGGTGACCTGGGTGATCCTTTCGGAAATCTTTCCCACCAAGATCCGCGGCCGGGCAATGGCCGTCGCCACCTTCTGGCTGTGGATCGCCAACTTCATCGTCAGCCAGACTTTCCCGATGATGGACGAAAACCCCTGGCTGATCGAGAAATTCAACCATGGTTTTCCCTTCTTCGTCTACGGCGGATTCTGTCTCGTGCTGCTGCTCTTCATGATCACCGCGATACCCGAGACAAAGGGCAAGACTCTCGAAGCAATCGAACAGCGTTGGTTGTAAGCACGTGCCGTCCAGAAACTCGAACGACGCACAACCGCTTCCCGGCCATTCTCTCGGCCGTCACCCCATTCGACGCCTGGCCGATCAGTTGGTATAATTGCCGGATGGAGTTTTTGGGAAAGACACGTGATGCCACCGGCTACCGCACGGATGCCGCCCGAAGGAGTATCGCATGAGACGTGCCTTTGCAGACGCTCTGTTGTCCGTGACATTCGCTTCCCCCACAACAGGAGACACCAACGTGCGACACGCCACGACGCGGCCACTGACGAGCGCGATCATCGCCCTGTCCTTGCTGCTTTCGCTGTTCGCCAATCGCGCACCGGGCGCGACGGGAGATGCCGTGTACTACGTGGCCACCGGCGGCAATGACGCATGGTCGGGCAAGCTGACCGAGCCGAACGCGGGCAAGACCGACGGGCCCTTCGCCACGCTTGAGCGCGCGCGGGACGAGATCCGTGCCTTCAAGGCCGGCGGCGGACCGGCGGTTGCGGTCACCGTCTTCGTCCGTGGAGGCACATACTCGTTGCCTCGGACGCTGAAGCTCGATGCCCGGGACTCCGGCTCGCCAGGATTCCCCGTCACCTACCAGGCCTACAAGCGCGAGACGCCCGTCGTCATCGGCGGCAAACCGATCAGCGGCTTCGAGCCATACCAGGGCAAGATCCTCAAGGCCGACGTCGCGACCCAGGGTCTCAAGGGCGTGGAGTTCCGCCAACTGTTCTGCAACGGCCGGCGCATGCACCTGGCGCGCTACCCGAACTTCGACGCCGAGAATCCGTACGGCGGCGGCTGGGCGTACGCGGACGGCAAGCCCGTGCCCATGTACGTCAGTCTGCCCGGCGAGGACAATCACACGCTGCGCTACAAGTCCTCAAACGCGCGTAACTGGGCACGCCCTCGGGAGGGCGAGGTATTCGTGTTCGCCCGCTACAACTGGTGGAACAACATCGTGCGCATCAAGAGCATCGACCGCGAGAAGCGGCTCGTCACGCTGGCCGGCGACTGCTCTTACGCCATCCGGCCCACGGACCGGTACTACGTGCGCGGCATGCGGGAGGAACTGGACGCGCCGGGCGAATGGTATCTGGACAAGCGCACTTGGACGCTCTACGTCATTCCCCCGCTAGACGCGGATTCGGCCACCATGGCCGTGTTTGCGCCGCGCCTGCGCACGATCGTCGAACTCGCGCCGGGGACTGCCAACATCACGTTTGGCGGGTTCACGTTCGAGTGCAGTCAGAGCACGGCCATTGTGCTCGGGGGCACGACGAACTGCCTCATCGCCGGCTGCACGATCCGCAACGTGGGCGACTACCGCGGCAGCGGCGTGTCAGTGAGCGGCGGAGAGAACAACGGCGTCGTGGGCAATGACATCCACGAGGTCGGTCGCAACGGCATCAGCGTGGGAGGCGGCGACCGCAAGACCTTGACGCCCGCGGGAAACTACGCGGACAACAACTACATCCACCACATCGGCGTCTTCTACAAGCAAGGCGTCGGCGTGTCGCTGTCCGGCTGCGGCAACCGCGCATCGCACAATTTCATCCACGACGGCCCCCGCTGGGGCATCGGGTTCCGAGGCAACAACCTCGTCATCGAGTACAACCACATTCGGCACGTGAATCTGGAGACCGCCGACACGGGTGCGGTCTATACCGGCGGCCGGGACTGGCTGGGCTCGCGAGGTACGGTCATTCGCTACAACTACTTCCACGACATCCTGGGCTACGGCCAGGAGAAGGGCCGCTGGGTCTCGCCCCACTACGCCTGGGGCGTCTACCTGGACGACAACACCGGCGGCGTCGACGTGATCGGCAACATCGTGTCCGGCTGCGTCCTCGGACTCATCCACCTGCACAACGGCCGGGACAATCTTGTGGAGAACAATATCTTCATCGACGGCAAACAGCAGCAGATCCAGTGCAGCGGCTGGACCGGTTCGGGCAAACGGTGGAAGCAACATCTGGCTACCATGCTCGAGGGCTACGAGTCGGTCGTGAACCAGCCGGCCTGGAAAGGGATGCGCAACATGCACATCCACCCCAACGACGCGGTTCTACCCAACGGCATGACCATGACCGGCAACGTTTTCCGGCGTAACATCTGCTTCTACACGGACCCCGGCAGCCGACTGCTGAAGCTACGGAGCATGCCGCTGGACCACAACGAATTCGACTACAACCTGTACTGGCATGCCGGTCTGCCCATCGAGACCGGCCAGTCCGGCGTGAAGGAAACGATTGGCCCAAACCTGGCGCCCAACCCAAGCTTCGAGGCCGGCGCGCCCGGTGCCGTGCCAGCGGATTGGCGGTGGCAAGTGCGGCCCGACGACTCGAAGGCCGAGGCCGACCGGGAGGTGCGTTGCGAAGGCAAGCAGTCCGTGCGAATTGACGGCCGCGGCACCGTGAAGAAGCCCAGCGGCCAGATCCTTGTCCCGAACTTCGTGAGTTCCGATATCCCGCTGAAGCCCGGCCGGACGTATCGGCTCACCGCGCGCATCAAGGCCGCCAAGTCGGGCACCGAGTTCTCCATGATGCCGCAGTCCTACAAGGCCGGCGCTTACTTCTGGGCGAAGGGGATGTCCGGCAAGGCTGGCACGGAGTGGAAGCAGTACGAGGTCATCTTCAGGTTCCCCGGGCCGGGTGAGAGCAACTACCACGAGCAGATGAAGACCGTCTGCATCCGCTTCGACATCCGGAGGGGGACCGGCACGATCTGGGTCGACGACGTGACCTTGCACGAAGCGATCGCCATGAGCCCCTGGGAAGCGTGGCAGGCGTTAGGCATGGACACGCACTCCCTCGTCGCCGACCCACTCTTCGTCGACGCAGCCAAGGGCGACTACCGATTGCGACCCGACTCCCCCGCGCTCAAACTTGGCTTCAAACCCATTCCAGTCGAGAAAATCGGGCCTTACCAAGACGACCTGAGGGCAAGCTGGCCGATCGTCGAAGCAGAAGGCGCGCGAGAGAAGCCGCTTCCGGCCGCGCGGATTCTGCTCTGGCCCGACACGGCCCCGCTCGGCGACGGAACCCGCGAGCCGGCCGAAACCGTGATGACGGTCTTCCTGCCGCCACGAAAAACAGCGACGGGAGCGGCCATCGTGATCTGCCCGGGCGGTGGCTACATTCGCCATGTGCTCGACCGTGAGGGCCCCATCGTCGCTCGATGGCTCAGCGATCATGGCATCGCGGGAATCGTGCTTGAGTATCGTTTGCCGCACGGTCGTCCCCATGTCCCATTGCTGGATGCTCAGCGAGCGATTCGCGCGGTCCGATCGCACGCGGAAGCATGGGATCTGGATCCGCAACGCATCGGCATCATGGGCTTCTCAGCGGGCG
>CAZDHN010000003.1:0-35524 GCA_964505115.1 uncultured Planctomycetaceae bacterium | reverse complement strand
TACGCTAATCTTCGCTGATTGTTTTCAGATTAGTGTCGATTAGCGTGGATTAGTGTTCCCCATATCAAAGGCTCTTCCGATGCAATTCCCTATTTCCATGCCCGGATGGCGGTTGATCCGTTTCTCTCACTGAACTCCCCGAATTCAGAACAAGCGACGACATCACGGCCAGAGCTTCGGGAAGCCCGTTCCTGCACCCGCCACGTGATCTCTGAAAGATCGGGGTTTCCCCGAAACCGCGTTTCGTGTAGCATCCGCCCTTCTTCTCCTAGTTCTATTCAGCCGTTTTCACGATCAGTCGATCAGTTTGCGGGAATCAATCTTGTCCGCGGCACCGCATCGCGTGCAAAAACTCAAGACCGCATTCCTGCAAAAAATCGCAATTATCAGTTCCGCCTTGCATGAGGAAGAGGACCTGCCTGATGAAACGTATTGGAAGGTTGAAGGCGGCCGTATTGTGCCTGGCCTGCCTTGGAATGCTCGTTCCCACCCCGGTTCTTAACGCGGCGGTAAGCCAAGGCGAACCCGCTCGCCAAACGACCGGACAGCCTCCGGCCGTGATAGACGTTGCACTGCAGGCGGGCGGAACCTTGCACGGACAGGTATGCGACAGCCGCAATACGCTAATGCCTCAAACGCCCGTCTTCCTGGTCCAAGCGAACCGGCCGGTCCGCAATACGGTAACCGACCGGTCCGGCGGCTTCTCCTTCTCGGAACTGCGCGGCGGAACATATCAGATCTTATCGGGCCGGGCGTGTGGAACCTATCGGCTTTGGGCGCCCAACACGGCGCCGCCATTGGCCCGGTCCACGGTGCTGGTCAGCGAACAACAAGACGTGGTGCGCGGACAGACCGGACCGATCGGCTATTGGCTCAGCAACCCCTGGGTGCTGGCGTCGCTGGTGGCCGTTGCCGTTGCCGTTCCCGTTATCATTCACAACAGCCGAAGTAATCGCGTTGCCAGCCCGTAGTCCGGCCGCTGAAGGATGCACGAGCAGTAGACATGACACAGGGCAGTCCGATCCGTCATCTCGTATTCGGCCTGAGTTGCCTGGGGCTGATGCTGCCGGCTTCGATCTTGCTGGCGGGCCGACCCTGGGCATGCATGGACCGGCGCAAAGCGGAACAACCGACGCTCGAATTCATCAGCGACGTGGAACTTGACGCCGGCGGAGTGTTGCACGGGGTGGTCGTCGACATGCACGGCACGCCGATCGCCAAAGCGGCCGTCGAGATTCGGCAGGGTGATCGCCAGCGGGCCAGAACCACGACCGATGCCCTAGGCCGATTCGCCGCCGGAAAGCTGCGCGGCGGCGTCTACGAAGTGCTTGCTGAGCGACAGGCACGGCTGGTTAGGGCATGGGCCGCCGATACGGCGCCGCCGGGGACGCGTCAGGCCACTTTGATAGTCGTCGGCGACAGCCTGGTACGCGGCCAGTTGCCGTTGGAACAATTCTGTGCCTCCGACACCTTCGTCGTGACCGGCCTGGTGGCGGCCGTAATCGCCATACCAATTGCGATGAACCAATCCAGGCCGGCCAGCCCCTGATCTCGACCGCCAAATGGTCACTGCATGTCGAAGGTGAACTTGTTGTCACCTTCCTTCACCCGGGCGATCAAACCGCTCGTGGTCTCGCTCATGTATTTCGGGGGGACACTGACCCGTGCCACGCCGGGATTCGGGTTTTCGGCTCCGGCTGGCAGTTCGTCTTCGGCCGCCTGGATCGCCACTTGATACTCGCCAACCGGAATCGGTTCGTCCAAGCTGAACTCGCCCGACGGGGTCAGCTTCGCCACGCCGGCGGGAACGCCGACCGCTCGGAAGAAAACGACCGAGCCCCCGGCAAACGGTTTGCCCTGGAGTGTCAACCTGCCCTGAACGTCGCCGGTGGGACCCTCCGACGAACCGCATCCCGACAGACCGATGGTCAGAATCACGGCAAGCATCCATCCGGCCAGGGTTGCCGGTCCGGGCAGTGTTCGTCGGCTGTTGTCCGCTGGAATTCGCATTTCACACGCTCCTTTGTCGGAATAGTCACGACGCGATCAGAACTGGCCGATCGTGCGACCGTCGTTTCTGGCCCCCAGGCGGCGGTATGTTTCCATATCGATCGATTCCGAGAGAAAACGCACCGACCCATCGGCGAACGTCACATCCACGCCGCCGGGATGGTGCGAGTTGAGCACGGTATTGGCGTCGTAGGTTGCGTCGCATCCGCCCAGTGGCGTGTCGAGGTTAATTGGATAGCGGATCGTCGTGACAGCGCAACCCCAGTAGTCGCCCTCCGGCCGCATCAACGGCGGCCGGACGCCTCGGCCATCATTGTTATAAAACCCGGACCAGCCGCCGTGATAGTCGGCCCGAATGTCGCGAGTGCCGACCAACCCGGACTGCTCGCCCAGGATCAGCGTACTGGCCGTTCCGTCGCTAATTTTGGCGATATTAACGCAACCATCGGTGAAGAGTATCCCATTCTCGCAGAAGATGTTTCCCCCATATCTGGAGACAAAGGGGCTGCAAACGTTAGTGCGGCCGGCCGGGTCGGGCGTCGAGCCGGCGATGCCCACATAGTCGTGCGTTTGCCCCTTCGACCTGTTGTTGTAGGTAGGAGATTGGCCGCAAGCGTTTGTCGAATGTGGGCTGGATGGGCAATTCATGCCCGGCACGACAAGCCCCGCCAGAACGGCATTGGCACCCGTGCCGTAGCCGCACGAGTCCCTATCCTCCCGCTGCGTCGAAAATCCACCGACAGCCGCCTGCACGTCGATATCGAGCTGATCATAGAGCGCGTTTTGCTCAATATACGGCAGCACCATAACCCGCCAATTGGGTGCCCCGATGGGCCAACGGTTTCCGTAAGGGAACGTCGAGTGCGTGCCGTGATAGTTGTGCAGAGCCAGGCCCAGCTGCTTGAGGTTATTGGAGCATTGCGTCCGCCGAGCCGCCTCGCGAGCCGACTGAACGGCGGGCAACAACAGCGCAATGAGTATGCCGATGATCGTAATTACCACCAAGAGTTCCACCAGCGTGAAACCGCGTGGCGTTCTCCGATCGGCTTGCCCGAGATGCATGAAAATAAGCCCTCTGCGCAAAAAGGGGTATCCAGAATACGCCATTCCCAGCATACACCTTCCCTTGCGTTGAAGTCAACCATGTGTCCGTGGCACCCCTCGGAGTCCTAGGGATAGATTACCCCCCGCTAACAGCGGGTAGCAGAGGCAAAACTGACCGGGAAAGGGGCAAGTGATGTTGACCCCTACCCTGCTTCTTTGATATTAACTGCTCGCACTTTTCGCGGGAATTCCGCGCATCTCCTCAGCACTCGGTGCCCGGTCCATTTTGGACTGTTACGGATCAATCTTGCGTAAGCTGGCAAGAACTTGAAAACGTCAACGATGGTTCCGGATCGTTCGAGTTGGGATCAAAGTATCCGAAAGCGTGCCATGGGTTCTGGCGATGCCTTCGGAGATTGTATACCACGCATGGCCATAAACCGCGCTTTTAAGGTTATTACATAATAAGGCGGAACCTCAGTTTGTGACCGTGCAGCGTATAACACCTTAGCCAAGTGATGCTTCAACTTCGGATAGCTGAACTGTTACCAAAGATCTGCAAATGAGTTGTTGTATGACAGCACTATCGAGCGAAGCTTGGAATCGGCGGGCGACATTCCGCGTTTGTCTGGCGGTTATCGGTTTGACGCTGGCCTCGCTTGGCACGACCGGCTGCGCGAATCGGATATACCGGCCGACCACGCTACCCGACAGACTACTGGCCCGGCCGATACCTAAACCCGACCTGAGCAATCTGCCTTCCGTATTGGTCTCGAACGACCGCATCGATCGGGGCGATCTGCTGGAGGTGACGATCAACAGCGGATTCGTCGGCCTGCCGGCCAGCCCACTGATGGTTCAGGTCGGCGCGAGCGGAACGGTCGACATACCTCCCATCCGGCAGGTGTCGCTGGCCGGGCTAACGCCCGAGGCCGCGGCGCAGGTGATTGCGGCGGCGGGCATGCAACGTCAGTTGTTTCGCAACCCGCACGTCGCCGTTGCGGTGAAGGAGAAGCGGAAGAACACCGTCATGGTTGGCGGGGCGGTCAAGGAACCGGGTGAGTATCCGCTGGCTCGCGGCACCAAGCCGGCGGGATACAGCTCCCTGGCCGCCGCCATTTTGTCGGCTGGCGGATTCCACGATAACGCCGGGCTGATCGTCGAGGTACGTCGGGCGGCCGCGCCGGGCACGTCACCGACGCCGCTTCCTCCACACGGGGAACGAGTGGCCAGCCAGGGCGGCGTGGAACAAGCGGCCTACCAGTCGACCAATGCGTCCGGCGCAAACGTCTTCCAGGTCAGCCTGACCGGCCCGACCAACACCCGGAACCCGGGCTATTACTTGGCCGACGGTGACGAGGTAATCGTAAAGGAGCGGAATCTGGAGCCGGTCCACGTTATTGGTTTGGTTAACAAGCCGGGCGACTTCCCCTACCCGGCCGGCACGGAGCCGCGAGTACTCGACGCCCTGGCCTGGGCCGGAGGGAACAAGATGCGCACGGCCGACAAGATACACCTGATTCGCCGAGTGCCGGGCGAGAAAGAGCCGGCCGTGATCGAGATCAGTCTCCGAGAAGCCAAGGGAAGTGGTCAGGTTAACAACGTCCTTCTTACGTCGGGTGATATCATTTCCGTCGAGGAAACGCCGGCAACGTTCGTGGAGGAGATTCTCAGGACCATTGTTCGAATTTCAATGGGCGGAAAGACCGTGCTGTTCTAATCCCTAATCCCTGATCCCTAATCCCTTTTTTGAGGATTCAGATGGCGCAGGAACCGGTAGTGGTTCAAACCGAGGACGAAAGCCAGGCGACGGCACAGATTGTGCATGCGCTTATGCGGTTTATGGTGACGGTCCGCTACCGCAAGAGCGTGGTGATTACGGCCATTCTGGCGGCCGGACTGTTGGGTGGCCTCTACTATGCCACGGCCACTCGCTACTACCAGGCCAAGGCCAAGCTGCTGGTGATGAGGCAGAGGATTCAAGATCCCGGCGCCGCCGCCATGGGTGTCGAGGGTGGCCGGCGCGACGGCCTGATAACGACCCTCAAAGCACTGGTTACCAGTCGCAAAGTCGTCGAGGGAGCGGCCAAATACCTCAACGCCGACAACTGCTCCGACTTGGCCGGCATACCCGAAGAAAACAAACCCAACGTACTCAGGGCGAGCCTCTCGGCGAATAACAGTCAGGGTGAGATCATCGACGTCAGTTGCCATCTGAAGGATCCCAATGCGGCCTTTGTCGCGGTCAACGCGGTGGTCAACTCGTTTGTCAGTTTCCTCGACGAGACGAACAAGGGGAACACGGAAGGGAGCATTCGCGTACTGACCGGCGAGCTAAACAAGCTCACCGCGGAACTCGCCCGCTGCAACCAGGAGATATACCGGTTCTGCGACACCTGGGGGCTGGAGATCAATCGGACCGGCTCCACCGCTCATCCCGCCGTGCAGAACTACCTTGCTCTGAGCAACCAGTTAATGCTGGTTCGCACGAAGCGAGCCGAGTTGACGGCCTCGCTGTCGGCGATCCGCGCGGCAATCGAGCGGGGGGAAGACCCGTTGCTGGGCATGAGGGACGGGGCGGCCGAGGAGTGGGCACTCAACACGGCCGGATTCAAAAGCTCATCGGCCGCAGCCCAACTGGAACAATCGCTCACGGACAATCGGGCCGAGTTGAAAACGATGAACTACTACCTCGGCCCCTCGCATCCGGCGGTAGTCGAGAAGCAGAACATTATCGGCGAGACCGAAGCAGCTCTCGATCAACTCAAGCGGTTTCAGCACGAGCAACTCGGGGTGAAGCTGGTGCAGATGGTCCAGCAGAACCTTCATGAAACGCAGCAAACTGAAGAGTGGGTAGCGCGCGAATTGCAGTACTCGCAAGCCGAGGCCAACAAGACCAACGGCCTCTTGGCCCAGCTCGACATAATGAGTCGGGAGCGAGACAGACTGAATGGGATGCACGACGTCCTCCGCGACAAAATCAGCCAGTTCGAGTTGCAGCACGAGGGCCAGGAGTTTCGCATCGCGGTCATCGAGGACCCCAAGGTAACTCCCAAACCCGTCTCGCCCAGCTTGCGGCTGACGGTCCTGCTCTCCCTGATGGCCGGCATCGGGGCCGGACTGTTGGCGGTCTACGCCATGGATATCCTCGACGACCGTTTCCGCTCCGTCGACGAAATGGAAAGCCAGTTGTCCGTATCGGTGCTGAGTCTGGTTCGGAAGTTGGACGCCTCCCAGACGGTCGGCGCCACCGCCCTGCAAGTTCACGTCTCACCCGACTCGGCCGAAAGCGAATCCTTCAGAACACTACGCACCCACCTGGCACTGGACGAACGGGAACCGCACCGGATCGTCATCTCCAGTGCCGAGCCGGGTGACGGGAAGACGACCGTCCTGGCGAATCTGGCCGTCTCCTACGCGCAGTCAAAGAAGAAAACTCTGCTTATCGACGCCGACCTCCGCCGACCCGGCCTCACGGCCATGCTGGGAATGCGTGGTGTCGACGGGCTGTCGAGAATCATTCGTAACGACGACGACATCGAGAAAATGGCCGTCGGCGTGATTCGGGCGTCCGGAGTGGACAATCTCGACGTTCTGCCGTCGGGGCTGCGATGCTCCAATCCGGCCGAACTGCTCACGAATTCCCGATTCGCCGATCTGCTGGCCTGGGCCGAAACCGTCTACGATCAGATACTCGTCGACAGCCCACCCGCCCTGGCGACCAGCGATGCGGCCGTCATCGGCCGGCTGCTGGACGGAATGATACTCGTCGTGCAGCCGGACAAGAACCGGCGACGCCTCGTCATGCGGGTTGCCGAAGGACTGGCCGATTTGAAAATCCCGCTGTTGGGTATCGTCGTGAACCGGATCGGGTCCGGCAAGGATCACGGCTACTACGGCTACCGCGGCGGCTACGGATACGGTTACGGATATGGATACGAGGACGGATACGGAGCCGACAAGGAAGAAAACAGTAGCGACCAGCTCGAGGCGGAAGAACACGCCGCGGAGCCCGACTCCATCGAAATGTCAAGTTGGACGCAACCAGAAGATCACGGTGGAATAGTTCCCCGAAGAGTTGCCTAGAACCAGCAATTTACGACTGGCGGGATAACAATTGTCGCCTTTCGCTCCGCGAAAGCGGCGTTCTTTCGCGGAGCGAAAGGCGACAGACAGACAGATATTGTTCCACCAGTCCTTAACGGCCGGGCTTGCCCGGCGCTTTTACTAAAACGCGGCACGGCCGCAACCGAAAAACATGGCCAAGGATCGAATAAATCGCGCGGCGGCCGACCGATCGGCAACGGACGAACTTGGCGCCGGCCGGGAAGACGGTCCGCTGACGCGGATCATCGACGGCGGTTTGGCCGGATGCATATTCGTCGTGCCGCTTCTGCTGGGCGGCCGACATCCCTTGGGACAACTCGTCCTGGTAGCGCTGGCCGTTGCCATTGCCCTGGCTTGGGTTGCCCGGCAACTCATGCGCGAGGGCTCCTGGCGACACTCGGCGGCCGAGCCCGTGCTGCTTGCCGGCGTCGTGCTGCTCCTGCTGCAAGTGATACCGCTGTCACCCGGTCTATTGACGTGCCTATCGCCTCATGTGGCCGAAATTCTGCCAATGTGGTCGCCCGACGCCGAATCGGCCGTCAAGGTCGGCACCTGGTCGACAATTTCATTGACTCCGGCGGCGACTCGCGGCGGTCTGGTGCTATTCCTGGCATACGGAATGATATTCCTGGTGACCGTGCAGCGAATTCGCGTCGTGGAAGACGTGGAACGGTTGTTGCGCTGGTTCGCCTTGTCGGCGGTGGCAATTGCCGGTTTTGGGTTACTGCAACTGTTGACCACCAACGGCAAATTCTTCTGGTTCTACGAGCATCCTTTCTCCACCACCTACCGCACGGCCAAAGCATGCTTCAGCAATCGCAATCACTTCGCCCATTTCCTTGCCTTGGGAATCGGTCCGCTCATCTGGTGGCTGCAATATTCGTTGCGGCGGAAATCAAACCGTCGAGATAGTGATTTCGACGTCGCCTCCACGCGATCGGGATGGAGCGGTTCGGAGACCGGCATGCGCGGGCTCGCCCTGGCCGTTGTCCTCTTCGCCGTGCTGCTCTCTTTCTCACGAGGCGGCGCGACCATGATGCTTCTGGCTGTTGCCATCTGCGGAACGGTTTGCTACCGAGCCTCGGCGCTGGGACCCCGGTTCCTCGCCGGACTGGCCGCGGTGGGAGTGATGATCGGGGTCTCACTGTCGATTTTCGGATACGAGCCCGTGGCAAACCGGCTCGACGACCTGACGGCCGGGTCAGTCGATGAACTGGACAAAGAAGGTGGGCGTCGAACTGTTTGGGCCGCGGTGGCCAAGGCCGTTCCCGATTTCGCGGCGTTGGGATCCGGCGTGGGAAGTCACGCGGAAGTTTGCCCAATGTACTTGGAGGAGTCGAACCCGACCGAATTCACGCATGCCGAAAGCGGCTACCTGCAATTGGGGCTGGAGACGGGCGCGGCCGGCCTGACACTGCTGGCCGTCGGCATGATTATCTGCATTTCGTGGTGTGTCGTCGGTCTGCGGACGGCCGTCTCCCGCCGCCTGCTGCTCTGCCTGGGCGCGGTTTCGGCCGGTCTGGCCGTCAGCATGGCGCACAGCCTGTTCGATTTCGTCTGGTATGTTCCGGCCTGCATGGCGATGGCTACCATACTGGCCGCCTGTGCTTGCCGGCTTTGTCAACTCGCCCGCAAAGAGGCCGGCGTTCATACGGCGCTGGTTGCCGTTCCCCGGCATCTGATCCTGTTCAAGGCGGCCGTATTGGTGGCGATAGGCGGTTGGATGGTAATCAGCCGCATCGGCCCGGTCCCCGCCGAGCCGCACTGGGACAGTTACCGGATTGCGGCGCTGGCCGCACAAGAGCCGGAACCCCTCCTCGAAGCGGACGCGGAGCGCGTGGTCACGGAGGAAGAGATCAACGCTTCGATGCAGACGGCTGCCAAGCGAACGATCTTCCGTCTGGAGCAAGTGGTCCATTGGAACGACTCACACGCCAGGGCCAGGTTGCGCCTGGCGGCGGCCTACTTGCGTCTGTTCGATTTGATTCAGCAGTCCCCGGCCGCCAGGAACGCGATGGCGCTGGGCCAGATCCGCGATGCGGCCATCCAGTCGAGGTTCCGCTTCTGCGAGGAGGCCGAGCGCCGCAAAGTCTCACCGCGCGAAGTGCTAAACCAGTGGCTTTCGCAAGCGGTCGGCGAGCACGGCCAATACCTGCGGTTGGCCCTGCAACACACTCGCCGCGGATTGGCACTCTGCCCATTGCAGGGAGAAGGATACTTGTATCTGGCCGAGCTGTCGTTCCTGGAGACGGCCCGGCCTTCCGCCAAGCAGATTTACGTGAATCAGGCCTTGAAGGTGCGGCCTCGCGACGGGACGGTACTGTTCGCCGCCGGCAAGGAAGCCTGGATGACCGGCGATTATCAGCAGGGCATCGAGTTCTGGCAGCGCTCCTTCCACAGCGGTCGCGCCCATCAGCAGCAGATAGCCGCCGTGCTGGTCGGCAGCTTCCCTCGCGAAGCTCGACCCACCGAAGTCTCCTTCATAATGGAAACCTTTCAACCGGACCTGATCGCCCTGAAGATACTGGAGAACCGCTACCGGTTGCTTGCCCAGGCCGACCTCCCGCCGCAATTCGCGCCGCCGCGGCAGCAGCAGGCCGGCCAGTTCTCTCGAACCGATCAATTAAGGCAACTGCAGCAGGGTTATGCCCAGGTGGCCGAATCCCGGGTGGCCGGGCCCCAGTTGGCCGGGCCCCAGTTGGCCGGGCCCGAGTTGGCCGGGCCCGAAACGGACCAGTCCGATAGCGAGGAGGTGGGCGAGACCTGGCTGCTGCTCCAACGACTTTACCGAGAACTGGGCCAGGGATCCCGCTCCTTGGAGTGCGGCAGAAACGCGCTGAAATTCGATCCGAGCAATCATCTAGTCAGGCACCGCTTGGTGGCGAACTTGATTGCTCAGCAACAGTATGTCGAGGCCGAAGAACATTTGCGCTGGTTGCTCAGTCGGAAGCCGGGCAACCAGATGCTCCGGAAAAGACTCCGCCACGTCGTCAGGCAACGCGTCGGCGGCCAAGACCGTACGGCCGACGCCGGAGCACCCGTACAATTGCGTTAGGCCGAAGACGTCAAGAGAATACGGACGGGAGGTCCGTCTTGCGTAGAGCGAGTGGTAAGAAAATACCGAAACGAGCGCAGAATCCCGGGCGGTGGATCGCCAATGCGGTTAAGCGCGCCCGCCGCCAACTGCTCTGCATGGGCGCGCTGCTGCCCGTGTTCGTCGGCGTCTACTACCTGAGCTACTGGCTGCGGTTCGAAGGGCAACTCGGTCCGACCGAACTGAATCGATTCTGGGGTACGGCGGTTTGGGTGGTGGCGGTCAAGCTGATGCTGTTCGGCTGGTTTCGCATCTACCAGGGCTGGGGGCGGTTCGTTACCTTCTACGATCTGGTCGCCCTGGTACAGGCAGCCACCACCAGTCTGTTGATGTCCGTGCTGATCAATCGATTCTTTGTCGTCGAGCCCTTCATTCCCCGTAGTGTTTTTCTCTTGGATTGGGGAGCCACCATTGTCGGCGTGGGTGGAATTTGGGCGGTTCTGCGAATGATTCAAGAACGCGACTGGCCGATGCTGCTCTCGACCAACAAAATCCCGACCTTCATTGTCGGGGCCGATGCGGCCGGTGAATCGCTGCTGCGTGCCATCATCCGCAACGGGAAACTCACCTACCGCGTCGTCGGATTTATCGACAACGACCTGAAACGGCTGGGAACCAGAATCGGCGGCATACCCGTCATCGGAACCATCGAGCAAACTCGACAACTGGCCGAACGCCACGGCGTGAGCGAAGTGCTGATCGCCACGGAGGAGTTGTCGGGCAAACAGGTTCGCGCGCTGGTCGACGACACTCGCCGGCACGCGATCAACGTGCGCGTGCTGCCAAGCTACGAACAGTTGATCAGCGGCAGCGTGGCCATTCAACCCCGGCCCGTCTCCATCGACGACCTCCTGCGCCGCGAGCCGGTGCAACTCGACATGGAAAACATCCGCCAGTGGATCGACGGCCGCGTGCTACTCGTCACCGGCAGCGCCGGCAGCATTGGTTCGGAAATCTGCCGACAGTTGCTCCAGTTCTCGCCCAAGCAGATCGTGCTGCTGGATCACTGGGAGACTGGCCAGTTCTTCCTGGAGCGGGAACTCCGCCCGCTGGCCGGCGACACGCAACTGGATGTCTGCATCGCCGACATTCGCGATGAGGCTCGCATGCGTCGGGTGCTGCACAAATATCGGCCGCAGGTGATCTTTCACGCCGCCGCCTACAAGCACGTACCGCTCATGGAAGAGCACCCCGGCGAAGCGGTCAAGAACATCGTCTTGGCAACCCGCCGGCTGGCCGATCTGGCCATGGACTATCGGGTCGAATCGTTCGTGATGATCTCGACCGATAAGGCGGTCAATCCGACCAGCGTGATGGGCGCGTGCAAGCGACTGGCCGAACTATACGTGCAGTCGCTGACCGACGCTTCGCCCTGCCGCTTCGTCACCGTGCGGTTTGGCAACGTTCTGGACTCGGCCGGCAGCGTGGTCCAGGTCTTCCGCCAGCAGATCGATCGCGGGGGACCGATCACGATTACCGATCGGCGAATGCAACGCTACTTCATGACGATCCCCGAGGCCGCTCGGCTGGTCGTCCAGGCCGGCACGATTGGTCAGCGCGGGCAGATCCTCGTGCTCGACATGGGTGACCCGATCCGCATCCTCGATCTGGCCCGCGACATGATCCGGCTGTCAGGGTTGAGGGAGGGCGAGGACGTCGAGATCGAGTTCACCGGCCCCAGGCCCGGCGAAAAACTCTTCGAGGAGTTGCACTTAACGGGCGAGAATCGCCTGCCCACCCGCCATCCGAAAATCACCGTGGCCGACCGTCACCCTCGCGACGCTGAGGCCATTCTCGACTCGATCGAACAACTGGCCGAACTGGTCGACGACGTGCCGGAAATGATCCTCGACCAACTGCAACAGATCATCCCCGACTTCCGCCGTCCAGCCACCCCGACCCAACCTCCCCGCCGCATCGCTGCCTGAACGGTACTTTCGCTTTATTGACTCTTGCATAGCCAATCCACTTGCCAGGTCCTCTCCCTTGGTGAATAATGGGTTGGCAAGTCGGCCCGTTTTGAGGACCCAACATCCGATGCTCTCCGATACCCATCCCGAGGCCGAGAAAGTTCAAATCGAATTGCTGCGCCGGATGACCGTTGCCCAGCGGCTCGAGCGCATGCGATCGTTGACCGCGATGACAATCAACTTGTCGCGCCGGGCAATTGCCAGGGCACATCCGGAATTGACTGCCGGGGAAGTCAACCTAATGTGGGTAGATCTGCACTACGGCAAGGAACTGGCCGACAAGCTTCGCGAGTATCTCAAGGGCCAATCACCATGCAGTGCCCGGATACCGTAGCTGCCTTGACGCCGGTCGTGGCGGAGCTGGAGCGTCTTGGCGTCAACTACTACATTAGTGGTTCGGTTGCCAGTTCCGCGTACGGCTTCTCCCGAGCGACCGTCGATGTCGACGTGATAGCCGACCTGGGGCTGAAACACATCGGCCCACTGGTTGATGCGCTCCAGTCGACCTACTACATCAACGCCCATATGATCTCCGATGCGATTCTGCGCAAGTCCTGTTTTAACGTCATTCATCTGTCTACCTCATTCAAGGTCGACGTATTCGCGGTCAAAAACCGTCCATACGACCGAATGGCTTTGCAGTCCGGTCACAAGGATCTACTCGATGAAGAAGACCCTTCGAGTGAGTTCTTCCTCGCCTCGCCCGAGGACGTTGTGCTCAGCAAGCTCGAATGGTTCCGGCTTGGGGAGGAGGTCTCCGAACAACAGTGGCGCGACGTAATCGGCGTGCTGAAGGTCCAGGAAGACTTGCTGGACCGGAAGTACCTCCAAAAATGGGCGGCCGAACTGGGAATTACCGATCTGTTGGAAAAAGCGTGGAGACAGGTGGATCGATAGCCGGAGGCGAAATTACATCGGCTTTTCCCCACCGGGCGAAGACCCAATAAAAGTACCGGACACCTTTAATTCCCTCTTGGAGTTGACCGCCTGCCTGGCCGCCTGCAAGTGAGTGACTCGTCTTCGGAGCGCTTATCGCCCGCGTGGCACTCGGCGGCCAAGAGTTATATGCACTGTCCCCAGAACTCCAACCCCTTGCCCGCCCCCCGGAACTCCCCGTGGAATAATTAAGTATACTGTCCCCGGAACGTCCGCTACCGCAGATTCCCGCCATGGCCGCCGGCCTGACCGACCACGTCTGGTCCCTGCGGGAATGGTTGACCTTTCCTGCACGGTAACGCGAGTAGGACACAAGGTTTAATTCGTTCCGTTTTATTTGTTTAATTCACCCATCAAAGAGTCCTGACCCCTTTGATTCGACGCTAGTCCTTCCCGCTCCCGCGGCAGGTCCTGCAAGGGACGCGACCGCGGCCCTTGCAGGTTTTGCAGGGTACTCGAATCGCCACTCTTCGCGTGATTCTGTCACCCGTAGTCGCGTTCACGCCGACCGTCTCCATTCGATAGGCCTTGACCGTGCCGCGGGAACAACCCCGATTCGGACAGTCGATGGTTCCCAGGCCGTTGCAGGTAATGCACCAATGGTCGATGTGGCTGCTCGGACGCGACCTTCCCAGGGCCGGGCCGTCGGAGCCCGGCATCCGCATGTACGCCCATCCGTCACTGGAGCCTACCGAAGGGAGATTCCCGCCGTTGGCGGTGACCTCTTCGCAGAGTTTGGCGAGCGACTTCGAGGCCGCCGCGGATAGGGCGATTCGCTTGTTGTCGGCCAGGTGCTTGAATCGGGCCAGATTGTGGAGAACCTCCGCCGGCGGCCGTGGGGAGGCCTCCACGCTGGCTCGCCAGTTGCGGATCGCCTGGGTCGTCTCTTTCAGCCGGATGTTGGTCAACGCCAGATTGTTCAGCGACGGCACATGCGCCGGTTGACGCCGGACGCACTTGACGAAGTGCTTCTCGGCGGATTGCCATTCGTGGGCGTTCAGGGCGTCGAGCAGGCCAAGCGAAAAACTGGCGCGGATGCCGTTCGAGTTGTCCTTGACCACGGGAGGACCCGGATCATAGGTCTTTACACCGCCATGTCGGAACTCATCTAACCTTTTGCCTACGCTATCTTTCGTCAACCCCGTCATTTCTGGCAACGCCTTGCAGTACCAATACGCTGCTCTTCCTTGAAGCCGCTGCTTCGTTGTCCCTTCCTTTTTCTCGGCCAAGCCCCACCAAACATCTCCCAGCTTTGCCTGTTCAGTGGGTTTCAAGACCCCTTTCAACTCATTCACGGCTAGAGCCTTTAGCTCCCCATCACTACCCAAGGCAAGCATCGGTAAGCCATCGTCCCAATTGCCTTTGAGAAAACAACGATATTTACCCACGGCACAGTTGGCATTAGGATCGAGAGGTTTCTTCTTCAACGTAACCAAATCCCCCTTAATCCCCTCGGATGCTCTGGCGATCTCCTCGACTTCCTTCTTAAGAGCAACAGCCTCTTGGGACAACTCACGCTTCCGTGCCTTGGGTGCTGACTTGACACTCAACGAGCATAGGTATTTGGCGGCGACGAAATTGTCATTCTGGGTAGCTTCACGAGCTAAGGCAATGCTCTGCTCTGCCACTGCCTCATGTTGCTTCGTCGAGGATGCCGATGCGGCTGTCTTAGAAATAGCCGAGCCTTTGAGCTTAAATGCATCGACGGCGTAATGCTTGTCTATCTCGGCGACTGCCTGCAACGCCGTCTCCACTTCCCCAGCGTCAACTGCGAGCCTGGCCGCTTCGACCAGCAACACGTATCGGTTTGTGACGTTCGGCGACTCCGCTGCTGTGGCGAAGAGCTTCTTGGCCAACACTTGCTTCTGTGTCGCAGTCTGTGCCTTGTCGTACTCCTTGTCATAAACCTTTTTAATGCGTTCGAGGGCTTGCTCTTGGGATTCGTCGGATGGGATGGGGAGTTGCGGCTCACTATCCGCCGGGTGCATAGAAATAGGCTTCTTGTCGAAGTTACTCCCGAAGAATTGCTTTCGGTTGGGGTCATAGGTGAGCCGTGCTACCGCTGTCCCATTCTCAAAAAAAACAAATGTCCTCTCTTGAATTGACCATCCATTATACTTGGAGTTGCGGCTTCCTACCTTGCCAACACAAGAACCGTCTGCATTGAACGTGAAGGGGGACTGCTTTTTGATGCCCCCCTGATCATAGATAAGAACCCACTTCCTTGAGGTTATCAGTTTGCGTAACTGATCCGCAGTGGGTGGGTTCAGTTCTGGGACTTGGCGGGTTCCCTCAACCGAGACCCCCGCCTTTTTCTTCCTTTCGCCAGCCGCCTTCTGAACTTCCTCCAACGGCTTCTCCAACTCGACGATACGGAGCGTCACCGTCGTAATCAATTCATCGTCATTCGCCTTACGACTTGCAGTCAGTGCGAGGGTAGTCAGTTCCTTAGCCAGATCAAGGTTGTCTTCTAGGATTGCTCGATCAGAGACAACCAGTAGTGCCCGTGCAACATCCGAGAAATCCTTTTCTGTAGTCGCACCCTTAAGCTGATCACGAAGCCGTTGGGCTACCTTTTCGACGGTTTCAGGCGGGGGAGGCGATGGCGGTGGATCATCGGGGGGCGGTGGATCATCGGGAGGCTCTGCATCATCGGGAGGCTCTGGATCATCGGGAGGCTCTGGATCATCGGGAGGCTCTGGATCATCGGAAGGCTCTGAATCATCGGAAGGCTCTGAATCACCGGGAGGCGGTGGCGGTGACGGTGGAGCCCCGTCCGGAGACCCGCTGACGACGATCAACGTAACGACCAAGGCAACGACGACCACCGCCGCAATAACGGATGCGGGAACTTGCCGCAAGCGGCTCGGGCGTCTCAGGTGCCCACGCGAACCGAATGCAGACAGGTCGGGTTGCTGCTCCGGCTGAGAAAAGGTAGATCGCGGTTCCAACGGCGGAGCCAAGGGAGTGGGAACTGCGGCAGTCAATGGCTCAGCCATCGGAAGTGGTTTTGGTACGGCGGGCTCCAACTCTTGCCGCAACTGCTGGTCGTACTCCTTTTTCTTCTCAGGATTGAGTAGACAAACCCTTGCCGCCGCAATTTCGTTGAGAAGCCTTTGCGAAAGCACCGACTGCTTGCCAAGGTGAAAAGACCGGACATGTGCCATCTGCTTGTCGGCGGCACTGGCGATTACATCCAGATCAGACTCGAAGCGGTCGATGCCCAGCAGCCGATAGTGATCTGGCGGCTGATCCTTCGGCGAAATGCCGAGCCATCTGTGATAGGGGTCGAACTGGGAAGACACAGGTACAACCAATGGGATGGGTTTTCAGGCTGGCGGAAGGCATTCTACACCCCAGTCGATGGGGCTGCAAGCAGGGCAGGACGAATTCGGTAAAAAGGTGTCAGGAACCGTTTTTGGACAAGTCGGTCTGGTTTGAGCAGAGAAACGGCTCCTGACACCCTTATCCCCCAGCCTGCCGGGTGGCCAAAAGTTCGGCTTGAAATCTCGGCGCGATTCGATACACTTGTACACCATGCGGCCTTGGGCCGACATTTGATCTTTGACAACTCAAACGCGTGCGGGAAGACCGTCGGTCGGCCCTATTCGGCGAGACCTGTTGGGAAAAACAATTCGGCCGACTTGGTGCGATGTAAGTTGCGCGCGGACAAGGCTTTGCGTTGTTTGGTCCGGCCCAATTGTTGGAATATGGGCCAATAAGCCGTCCAACAATTCAAAGCCCTTGTTGGTAAACGACTTACGACGCGAAATCGCCCCATGTCGGCCCGAAACCTTGAGCCCGGACGCTCCGAAAGGGGATGCGAGGCGTGGTCGTAACCCATTGCACGGACACAGATTGCGTTCGCCCGGCAGGCGTCCCGGGAATTGTTGTGCGGGTGAAGGATGCGTCGAAAAATTAGTGTGCCGCGTCGAGGCGAGCCCGCCAGACGCGTCAGCTCCACTGGCCGAGCATCTCGATGATGTAGTCGACGGCGGCGATTTCGCTGCTGTCGCTGCCGCCGTTCTCGGCGTGGGCGCGGATGTACTCGAAACCGTACAAAGCGACGGTCAGGTCGTCGTTGGAGAATCGGGCCATCTCGCCGGCCGCCTGGAAATGATCGTCGACCGCCGAATCGTGTAGTTCGGCCGAGTCGGAACCGCCGGCCTGGCTGTCGGCGTAAACCTGCTCGAAATAGACCGCCCGACCGTAGTAATCCTTGCCGGACAGCTTGGTATAACTGGCCGTAACAACCAGCACGTCGTCGCCGCTGGAATCGTACAGCCGGGCCACGTCGGTGCCGCCGGCCTTTGCGTACGCATGCACGTAGCGGAAGCTCTTCGCGCTGGCGTGGAAGCCGTTACCGGAAAGCGTGCTCTCGTCGCGCGTAACGATAAAGATGTCGTCCCCGGCCGAGTCGTACATCTTGGCCGTGTCGGTGCCGCCGGCGTTGGCATGGGCTTCCACGCGGTCGAAGAGATTCGCCCGCAGATAGAAGTCGCTGCCATACAGTCTGCCCTGCTTGGGCGAGGCAATGAAGATGTCGTCCCCGGCCGAATCGTACATCTTGGCCACGTCGTTGCCGCCGAACCGGGCATTTGCGTTTACGTAGCGAAAACCCTCGGCCGTATTGTGGAAGCCGTTACCCGATAGCGTGGCTTCGGCCGGCGTGGCAACGAAGGTATCGTCGCCGGCCGAGTCGTACATCTTGGCCACGTCGGTGCCGCCGGCGCCGGCATGGGCGTCCACGCGGTCGAAGTGCTTCGCCCGGAGATAGAAGTCGTTGCCGTACAGTCTGCCCTGGCTGGGGTTTGCGATAAAGATGTCGTCGCCGGCCGAATCGTACATCCTGGCCACATCGGTACCGCCGGCGTTGGAATACGCGTGTACGTAGCGAAAGCCCTCGGCAGTGTTTTGGAAACCATCGTTTTCAAAACCGTCGCCCGATAGCGTGGCCGCGTTGGGCGTGGCGATGAACGTATCGTCGCCGGCCGAATCGTGCATTATGGCCACGTCGGCGCCGCCCGCATTGGCGTAGGCATGTACGTCCTCGAATCTCTTCGCCCTGAGGTAGAAGTCGCTGCCGTACAGGCTGCTTTGAAGGGGCGTGGCGAGGAACCTATCCTTGCCGGCCGAATCGTACATCTTGGCCACGTCTCGGCCGGCCGCGTTGGAATACGCGTGTACGTAGCGAAAGCCCTCGACAGTGTTTTGGAAACCGGTATTTTGGAAACCGGCGCCCGAAAGCGTGGCCTCGGTTGGCGTGCCGATGAACGTATCATCGCCCGCCGAATCGTACATCTTGGCCACGTCGGAGCCGCCGGCGCCTTGTACGACAATTGTCTCCACGCTAGCCGCCGCAACTTGGTATCCCGAGCCGGACAATTCGACCGAGCCGACCCGCAACGTTGCCCGATCGTTCCCCGCCGTGCCGGTCAGGGTTGCCGTGTCGGATCCGCCAAGGCCGTCGAAGCTGAACGCACTGACGACCGCGGCGTCGAACTGGTAGGCGACGCCGTTGATTGTCAGCCGGTGGTTGTCGCCGGCGACGAAGTTGAAGATGTCGTTATCGGCCGTTCCCCGCACGTTAACGGTCGAGCCGACCCGCGAGACGAGGTTGGTCAGCCGAATGTCGACCTCGTTAGTGCCGCCATCATCGGCGACGAACGCGTGAAGGACGAACTGATCTCCGGCCGAGGCGTTCACGTCGATTCGCTCGCCGTCGATTGTGCCGTTACTGGTTGCCAGCAGTTGGCCGGCGCCGTTGAACAGTTCCAGGTTGACGTCGCCGCCCGCATGCGCGAAAAGGGCCTCGGCGGTCATTATGCCGTCGGCGGCGGCAGTGAATGCGAACCACTGCCCGGTGCCGTCGATTTGGTTATCGAGGAACTGCCCCTGCGTGACGCTTCCCCAGTCAACCTGGGAGTGTCCCCCTTCGACGCCCAACTCGATCGAATAGTGGCCCAGTCCGCCTAGTGTACCCAGGCCGACGGTATACGTTTCACCGGCAATTACATCGAGCGAGAGCGCGTCGCCGGAGAGCGTGGCCATGCTCGGTCCGGCACCGAGTTGCCAATCGGCCAGCATGTCGTGCGTGGTGTTAACCGTCAGGCTGACCTTGCCCGTCTGAGCGGCGGTGAAGGAGAACCAGTCGCTGTCGTCGAGTCTCTCGACCGTTCCGTCGAGCGACTTGCTATTGGCAAGCGTACCCAGGTCGAACGCCGCTTGGGCGTTTGAGCCGAAGTCGTCGTCCGGCATGATGGTGTCGATCGCCTGTTCGAGGTTCAATCGGCAGTAGGTTTGTCGCGTGGCCGGGTCGAGTACGGTGTCGGCCGTGTTCTGCATCAACTCGTAGATTGTCTCTTGCGTCACGTTCTCGACGCCGACGAATTCGTAAGCCTGGCGCAGCAGGACACTCGCTCCGGCCACGTAGGGCGCGGCCATGCTTGTTCCCGAGTAGCGGGCGTAGTCGTCGTTTATGCCGTTGCCGTCTCCAACGTAGTCGGGCACGGTGCTCGAAACGCTTCGGCCCGGGGCCGCGATTACTCGCTGGTTGCGCTGCGAGAAGTAGCTCATTGCGCCGTTGTCGTCGACCGAGGCGACCGGCACGACATGGCTGCTGACGGCCGGATAGCTCAGGCCGGGTGTCTGGTAACGGGCGAAGCTGTTTCCGGCGGCCACGGCGATGAATATCCCGTCGGCTTCGAGTTGGGCAAACTCGTCCTCCAACATCGCCCAGGCTGGCAGGCAGTCGGAGTTCCAAGAGGTACCCAGCGAGAGGTTGACCGTGGTGATCGGGTTCTCGAAAGCGTTCCGATTGGCGTGAACCCAGACCAGCGCGTCTTCCAACCAGGAGAAGCGTCCCGCCCCGTCGTCGTTGAAGACGCGCAGCGCGACCAGATCGACTCCCGGCGCCACGCCCGAGTCGTACTGGCCGTCGCCGCCGATAATGCCGGCCACGTGGGTGCCGTGCGATCCGTAAGGTCCGTCGTCGTAGGGATCGGCGTCTTGCTCTTCAGTGAAGTCGAATCCGCCGACCACGCGGTAGCCGTCGCCAAATCCGCCGCCCAACGCCACGTGGTCGTAGGCGATTCCGGTGTCGATAACGACCGCCGTCTGACCGGCGCCCGTGAAACCGTAATCGGCTTGCACCTCGTTCCAGCCGGTCAGATCGTGTGCGTCGGCCAGGCAGGTATTGATTTGGCCGGTTACTTCGTCCAACACCGCGGGGCTGTTTTCGACGAGATAGTCGACGAAGAAGTCGCCGACCGGATCGCCGGACATCAACAGCCGGGGCTCAATTTGTTCCAGCCGTGACGTACGAATTGCGCGAAAGCGCCGGCTTGAAGGGCGCATGAAGAGTATCCTCGCTTCGGCACTAGTGTGCATTTGGCGCGCGATCAGCGAGGGGACGAAGACCGAGTGCGCTTCTGTTGCGTTACGTTCAGGGTTGTCTTCTCAGCCGACAGCCGGCCCACGGGGAGAAGTGGCCGAATGGCCCTGTTGACCCTTGCATGGCCAACGACCGAGGGCGGAGCCCGGTTTCCCGTCGGCACCCCCTTGATCCGCGTATTGACTATGCAAAGATCAATAAGTGGTCCAGGCTGTTGCTCTGCTGCTTCCTGCCATGCACAAGCAGGGAAATATAGGTTGAGCTAGAGGCCGCCGACGGGAACCCGAGCAAGTTTTCTTGTCCGACCGTCCGATCCGCCCCCGGAAGGCCTTGAAATCCGGAAGAACCGTAATTGGCGGACCCGATGGTTGTCAAAAAGCCTCGCCCCTGGTGGCCGTCGGGAAACCCTGTCGCCCCAAGGCAACATGGGGCGGCAGGGCCGCCAACCAAAAGAAGAGGGGTCAGGGGCCAGGGGCTAGGGGTGGGCTGATGAAAATGTTCTTCATGTGTGTTTCTTGCTAACCGTGCGTGGCGGCGGCGAGCTTCTTCATAAACAGCGACTCGCCGGGTGTCACTGGCGTAGGAGTCTTTCAATACCAATATTCCCCAGTTTACCCAGTCGCCTAACTTTTCATCAGCCCAGGCTAGGGGTGAGTATTTTGAGAGCATCATAACGCCGAATTCCTGGCCCCTGTCCCCTGGTCCCTAACCCCTTTTCAAGCAACGCATTACGGCCAGTCGACCAGAAATCTTTGAGGATGTTGCCTCAATCCTGAAACGCAGTGGTACAAGCCACCTCTAACCGGCGATCCATTTCTTCTCAAGCCATTTCTTCTCTACTCCGTGCCGATTTCCGGCCGAAACTAATCAGTGTCCGTCGGGAATGAACCCTGTAACAATCCATGGGGAGGCAAAGTTGCCAGCCAGGAATCGCCTCAAGCTTGCGCATCTCTCCTATTTCTCTGCGCCAGCCAGTGATCGACCCATCTATAGGACGATCCGTCGCCACAAGGTCCGCACGATACTTGAGATTGGCATTGGACGCTGTCAGCGAGCGGCCCGGATGATCGAAGTGGCCAAATTGGTCAGCCCTTCGCAAAGAATCCACTACGCGGGCATTGACCCCTTCGATGCGCGCGTATCGGCCGACGGGCCCGGTGTGTCGCTGAAACTGGGCCATCGCTTGCTCAGGCCAACCGGAGCCCGAATCCACCTCATACCGGGCGATCCGCTCACGGCCTTGGCCCGAACGGCCAACGAACTGGGCAAAATCGACCTATTGGTCATATCAGCCTGCCTGAACAAGCGAGATCTCGACGGGGCCTGGTTCTACCTACCGCGACTACTGCACGCCGCAACGCAGACTTTTCTCGAAGAGGCCCTGCCGGGGGGGCGGATGTCCCCGCGGACGGTCGAACTCGACGAAATCAACGCCAGAGCCGGCACTTACAGCCAACGCCGGGCTGCGTAAGCGGACTACCCCGTCCGCGGTCTACTTGGTGGCGGCAACAGCGCCAGTGGCGTACAATATGGCGTAAGAACGCCCGCCAATTCAGCGCGTGGTGAACCTTTTGGCGTGGGCAGCGATCATTTTCATTTTAGCGGCCGGGCTTGCCCGGCGCGTTGAAAGCCACCCATAAGTTGAATCGCCACGAGGCGGTAGACCCCAAACCCTCAACCCTGAACTCTCACAATGACCGAAGCAGACACCCCCCGGACGATGTTCGAAAAGATCTGGGACGCCCACGTCGTCCGGGCGGAAGAAGGGAAGCAGGCCATACTCTACATCGACCTGCAACTGGTCCACGAAGTAACCAGCGCCCAGGCGTTCGAGGGGTTGCGCCTGGCCGGCCGCAAGGCGCGCCGCCCGGAGCGGGCCGTGGCAACCATCGATCACAACGTGCCCACAACCGACCGCTCGCTGCCGATCGCCGATCCGATATCGAAACGGCAGATCGACACTTTGCGGGAGAACTGCCGCGAGTTCGGCATCCGGCTGTTCGATCTGGACGACGCGGAACAAGGGGTCGTCCACGTAATCGGCCCCGAGCAGGGGCTCACCCGACCCGGCATGACAATCGTCTGCGGCGACAGCCACACGGCCACGCACGGCGCCTTCGGGGCACTGTCGTTCGGCATCGGCACCAGCGAGGTAGAGCACGTGCTGGCCGCGCAAACCCTTCTGCAATACAAGCCCAAGACGCTGGAGATCCGCGTCGACGGCCGCTTGCCCTACGGCTCCACCGCCAAGGACATCATCCTCTATCTGATCGGCCAATTGTCGACACAGGGCGGCACGGGCTACTGCATCGAATACACGGGCGAGGCGATCCGCAAATTGAGCATGGAAGAACGGATGACCGTCTGCAACATGTCGATCGAGGCCGGCGCCCGGGCGGGACTCGTCGCGCCGGACAAAACGACCTACGAGTACCTGCGCGAACGGCCCAACATGCCGAAAGATTTCGACGCGGCCGTCGCCCAGTGGAAGACACTACCCAGCGACGAAGGCGCCCGGTTCGATCGGACCGAGGTCTTTAACGCGGCCTACATCGAGCCGCAATTCACTTGGGGTACCAACCCGGGCCAGGTAACCGGCGTTAGCGGCTGGGTCCCCAACCCGGCCGACATGGAAGACCCCACCGATCAAAAAGCGGCCGCCAAGGCACTGCAGTATATGGGTCTGGAAGCTGGTACGCCGATCACTTCGATTGGCGTTGATCGCGTGTTTATCGGGTCGTGTACGAACGGGCGGATCGAGGACCTTAGGGCGGCCGCCGCCGTGGCCCGGGGGCATCACGTCGCCGACGGCGTTCAGGCCATGGTCGTGCCGGGCAGCGGACTGGTCAAACGTGAAGCCGAAGCCGAGGGGCTCGACAGAATCTTCACCGAGGCCGGCTTCGAGTGGCGCGAGGCCGGCTGCAGTATGTGTCTGGCAATGAATCCCGACAAGCTGGAGCCGGGCCAACGTTGCGCCGCCACAAGCAACCGGAACTTCGAGGGCCGGCAGGGAAAAGGCGGCCGCACGCATCTCGTCTCGCCCTCCATGGCCGCCGCCGCCGCCGTCGCCGGTCACTTCGTCGATATCCGCGAGTGGGAATACTAGAGAAGTCGGAGATCGGAAGTCGGAAGTCGGAATTACAAATCATGAATCTGAAATCATAAATCTGAAATTTGAAAATGCGAGCCTTTACGAAGCATACGGGGCTGGTCCTTCCGATGGACCGGTCGCACGTTGATACCGACCAGATCATACCCAAGCAGTTCCTCAAGCGGATCGAGCGGACCGGATTCGGCCAGTTCCTCTTCTTCGACTGGCGGTTCCTGCCCGACGGGTCCGATAATCCCGACTTCGAGTTGAACCGGCCCGAGCATGCCGGGGCGAGCGTTCTCCTGGCCCGGCGTAATTTCGGTTGCGGTTCCAGCCGCGAGCACGCGCCCTGGGCACTGGAAGATTACGGGTTCCGCGTGCTGATCGCCCCCAGCTTCGCCGACATCTTCTTCAACAACTGTTTCAAGAATGGAATCTTGCCGCTGGCACTCGACGAGCCACTGGTCGACGATCTCTTCGCTCGGGCCGCCGCCCATCCGGGCTACAAGCTCACGGTCGATCTGGAGTCGTGCCTCGTCAGCGACGAGCAGGGGCTGAAGTTGCCCATCGAGGTCGACGCCTTCCGGCGGCAGTGCCTGCTAGAGGGCCTCGACGACATCGGTCTGACCCTGGCGCACGAAGCGGACATCGCCGCCTACGAAACGGCCCGGGGGATTGGCTAACCAACCGCCTGGGGTTGACGTTTCCCGACGTTTCTGTCAGACTCCCGCCTGCAAATTCCCGCCAAAGGCCGCGGCACGGGCTTTTATTGATCTTTGCACAGTCAATGCGCGGATCGAAGGGGTTCCGCCGGGGAACCGGGCTTCGCCCTCGATCATTGGTTATGCAAGGGTCAATAGCATGTGTCGGCGGAACGAGGAGAGACTGGGCATGGACAAGCCCGACACAACGTTCCGCGTTCTACGCGCCAACGCCCCGAACGACCGGATCGAGTGGACACGGTTCTGGCAGTCGTGGCCGGACAGGGAAGTGTTTGCCCACCCTAACTACGTGAAGTTATTCAGCACCGGCAGCGATCAACCGTTGTGTGCATGTTTCGACTCGGACCAGGGCAAGGTGCTCTATCCTTTCATCTTCCGCGACCTGGGCAGCGAACCGTATTGGACTCCCGCCCTCGGTCGTGCCGCGGATATCGTCAGCCCGTACGGCTACGGCGGCGCGTATTTTTGGGGCTGCCGGAACCGGGTCGAATTGGAGAACGCTTTCTGGCCGGTTTTCAATGCTTGGGCTGAAGAGAACGCGGTCGTGTCGGAGTTTGTCAGGTTCTCGTTATTCGACGACACGATACTGCGTCATCCCGGCACGCTTCGGGAGAATCGCAAGAACGTCGTCCGCGATCTGCGTATCGACGAAGATGCCCTCTGGATGGATTTTAGGCACAAGGTTAGAAAGAACGTCAAGAAGGCTCGGCAAAGCGGGGTGCGAGTGGAAGTCGACCTTGCCGGAGAGAGGCTTGCCGATTTCCTCCGCGTGTATGTCAATACCATGCGACGCCGCGTCGCCCGGGACGATTACTTGTTCCAGGACGACTTCTTTCGCACACTGCAAACCGATCTGGCCGGACAAATTGCCTTCTTCCATGCATTTCATCAAGGTCGAGTAGTATCGACCGAACTGGTGCTGATCTCGTCGCGAGCCGTTTATTCCTTTCTGGGCGGAACCGACAGTGAGGCCTTCGACTTGCGACCGAACGATTTGCTCAAGTATGAAATTATGCTCTGGGCAAAGAGTCAGGGGAAGGACTGCTTTGTTCTGGGAGGCGGCTACGAGCCCGAGGACGGGATATACCAATACAAGGCCGCGTTCGCTCCAACTGGAAGCGTTCCGTTTATGCTCGGATACCGGACGTTCGAAGAGCAGGTATACTCCGAGTTGCTCAGTGCCAGAAAGGTGCTTGCCACCCAAAACGGCGTGACATGGCAGCCACGTGAAGGCCATTTTCCCGCCTACCGGGCCTGATACTCGCCGCCTTCAGTTGATCGGACACCTACAATGCCGCGACCGCCGGTCGCGCACGGGACATAAGACATGCGGTTTTCCGAAACACCGTTGCGGACCGAGCCTTTCGCCCCCTGGCCCGTCTTCGATGACGAGCAGATCGAGGCGGTTTCGGCCGTGCTCCGTTCGGGCAAGGTCAACTACTGGACCGGACGGGAAGTGAAACAGTTCGAGCGGGAGTTCGCCGAACTGGCCGGGTGCCGGCATGCGGTGGCGCTGGCCAACGGGACGGTTGCCTTGGAGTTGGCCCTTACCGCGTTGGGCATCGGGCCCGGCGACGAGGTGATTGTCACCGCCCGAAGCTTCGTCGCCTCCGCAAGCTGCTGCCTAATGCGTGGCGCCGTTCCCGTCTTCGCCGACGTCGATCCGGAAAGCCAAAACGTGACGGCCGCGACGATTCGGGCGGTTCTTACGCCTCGGACCAAGGCGATTATTGCGGTGCATTTGGCCGGCTGGCCGTGCGAGATGGATCCGATCGTCGAGTTGGCCAGGCAGCAGGGGTTGTATGTCATCGAAGACTGTGCCCAGGCACACGGCGCAACCTACAAGGGCCGGCCGGTCGGATCGTTGGGCGACGTGGCGGCCTTCTCCTTCTGCCAGGACAAAATCATTACCACCGGTGGCGAGGGCGGAATGCTGACCACCGACGACAAGGCGATTTGGGAGAAGGCCTGGTCTTTCAAGGACCACGGAAAGAGTTGGCGGGCGGTACATCGGCCGGACGAATCGGATACGTTCCGCTGGGTACACGAGTCGTGCGGAACCAACTGGCGGATGACCGAGATGCAAGCCGCCCTGGGCCGCGTGGCAGTCAGACGTTTGCCCGACTGGATCAAAACCCGCCGGGAGCACGCGGCAACACTCGACCGGCACCTGGGCCGGTTGCCCGCTCTGCGCACCACGCTTCCGCCGGAGCACATCGCACACAGCTACTACAAGTACTACGCCTTCATTCGGCCCGAGCGACTTCGGCGGGGATGGTCTCGCGACGAGGTCGTCGGCGCCATTAGGGCCGAGGGCATACCGGCCCGAAGCGGCTCCTGCCCGGAAATCTACAAAGAGAAAGCCTTCGATCGCCCCGGCTTACGGCCCGCCGAGCGTCTTCCCATCGCCCGGCAACTGGGTCAGACCAGCCTGATGCTGCTGGTGCATCCCACGCTTTCGGAAGAGGATATGCTCGATACCTGCCGGGCGATGGAAAAGGTGCTTGCCGCGGCCAGCAGTGCCGAGGCTGCTTAATGAAGCCGCGAGCGGTGGTCGCGCTCAGAATTACCCGCCCCGAGGACGGGGCGGCTCCGCATGTGTCGTGGTACTGAACCGCTCGACTTCCCGGCGGACGCGCTCGTAATCCTCGTTGTCTTGCGGAGTTCGTCGGTGGGTAGTGAAGGATGCGGGCGGCTCGGCGGTCGAGTCGGGACGAAAGCCGTTGAGTTCGAGTAGTTCCTGAATCTGACGTAACACGGCCTTTGGGTTCTCGGCAAAATCTTCGTAGTCGACCGTTAAGACGTTCCGGCCGCCGACAGCTTCGATCTGGCTTCGGATCGATTTCTCGACGTAGTACACTTGCCCGGCCGCCTGAGTCCAATAGGGTTCGTTCTTCAGCCAGGCATATTCAGCCGGCTTCAGCCCCACCCAGGTTTCCAGCGAGCCGGCGTACTTCTTGCGTAGTTCCACTATCGAGAGGGCCGTTTGCAGCGGATCGCGCCGGATCCAAACGAAGCAGGCCTTGGGCATGACGGTCTGTAGCCGGGCGATGTGCCAGGCCAGGAGAAAAGGCTTCAGAACCAGCGGTCGGCCGAAGGCTTCGGCCATGTTTATCAGGATCAAGCGGAGCCGGGCCCAGTCGATCCGATCCTCGAAGGCTTCGTCCCGCTGGCGCATCTCGTCGTAACCCAGGACCGAACTCCAGAAGTATCCGAACTCGTGCGGCTCGTGGATGCCCGAGGTGCGACCGTACCGCGAACTGAACGAGGAGACGGGAACCTCGACAAGCAGTTTTTTGGAAAGCCGGATGCCCTGGACGGGCGCCCGCCAAAACGCCGCGATCAGGTTGTTGATGTAGCCGACATCCAGGCAGGAAGCGACCGCCTGATGCAAGAGGGTTGTTCCCGAACGCGGCGCGCCCAGAATATGCAGGGTGGGAAACCGCTCGGGCAAGTCCCGATAATCGGCTTCCTCGTGTGGCGCCAGAATCCCGTTGAGCCGGAGGAGGAAGTCCTCTTCGGCCGGATCCTTGCCAAAGGCGGGCGCCAGTTGCGGTTCCTTCCGATTCATCAATCGGCCTTTGCCGTAAGTTGCTCGGGTCGTCGGCCCCGGGGCGTACTGCCGACGCTGCCCAAATCGTCGACCTGCTCGGGGTTTCGATCCATTACGATGCCTTCTTGAAACAGAACTACCCGGACGGTACGCAGCAGGATGGAAAGATCCAAGCGGAGAGAGTAATCCCGAACGTAGCGCAAATCACCCTCGATGCGTTTGGACCAACTCAAGGTATTTCGCCCGTTGACCTGCGACAACCCGGTGATCCCCGGCCGCATTGCAACTCGCCCTTTTTGCTCTTCGGTGTAGCGTCCCCAGTGGTCGGGCAACGTTGGTCGCGGGCCCACCAGAGACATCTCTCCCCGCAGGATGTTGATCAGTTGCGGCAGTTCGTCCAGGCTGAGCCGGCGGAGTATGCGTCCGACACGGGTAATTCGATCGATATTCCGGGCACTGCCTTGTCGGTCGAGTAGTCTGTCGGCGTTGGGAACCATCGAGCGAAACTTCCAGATCAGGAACCGCGATCCATTGATCCCGAGCCGCTCCTGCCGAAAGAAGATCGGCCCACCGTCTTCCAGCTTGATTGCAGTCGCAATCAGGGCCAACAAGGGCGAACCGGCAATCAACAGCGCCAGGGCAACAACTCTGTCCAGCACATACTTAACTCGGATCGCCAAATTCTTTCGTTCCAGGTTGATGTTTGTCTCCTTGCTCATCTTACAATTCAAAGTGTGAACGGGAGTGAAAAACGGGGACTGGCTCCAAGCCCGAAATAGGTCGAATTCTCGCGAAAACGGTCGCCGCGAGGTGCCTGTCCCCTTTTTTCACGGTGTATTCCAACGGCCCGTCCGGACAGCGGGGTTCTTTCTCGCCCCTAACCCCTGGCCCCTGGTTTCTTCGGTCATGCTACCTTCCGCCGTACTTCGGTCTCTGGATCGCGGGCTGGGACTGCAAGCCCCCGCTCGCGCAACAATCTCAAGTATTCACGATACAGTGCTTCCCAGATGTGCCGGGGTTGAAAATCGCGCAAGACGCGAGTTCGCGCCGCCTGGCCGTGCTTGCGTCTTAGAAACGGATCGCGCAGATAGACTCTGATCGCTTCGCCAAGCGACTGGGCGTCCGCCGCCGGGACCAGCGTGCCCGTTACGCCGTGCTCGACGGCGTCGACGCAGCCGGGAACGCGCGTGGCCACGACCGGAAGCCCCATTGCGGCAGCCTCCAGTAGCACGTTGGGGAAACCTTCCCTGTAAGTGGGAAGCACCAGCAGGTCCATCGCCGCATGAAACGGCGGCGTCTCGGCCACGTAGCCGGCCAAATGAATCCGATCGCCGTCGCGCAACAGGCGTTCCACCTTCGCCGGCAGCGGATCTTCCGATTCAAACCGGCCGACAATCAGCAGATGAAGCGTGGGAAACTCCTCCCGCAGCATCTGCCAGGCCTCGGCAAGTTCCACCAGACCCTTGTCCCGAACAATACGCCCGATGAAGCCAATGACCGGCGCCTCCGGCGGGATGTTGTTGGCCGCGCGGATGCGAAGAGCGGCGCTGGCGCTTAACCGGTCGGGCCGGAAGCGCTCCCGCGCTTCCACGCCGTTTCCGCTGCCGGCGGCCAACACCTTGATCTTGCCGCGGGCGCAGAGACCTTCCTCGACAGCCACCTCGGCCACCGAGGAGCTGACACACAAAACTTGATGGCTTAGGCGGCAAGCGATTCTCTCTGTCCAGCACAAGAGCCTACGTTTCCATCCGGTCTTGGTTACAAGCGGCAGGCCGCGGATGTGATAAACGCGCAGCGGAACCCGAGCGATCCATGCGGCGAGCATCCCCAGCAATCCAGCTTTGGGAGTGTGCGAATGAACGATCTCCGGCCGAATCTTTCGCAAGTGTCGCCAAAGGCGAACCAGGGCCGTCAAGTCGGCCAGCGGTGTAATTCGCCGCGACATTGCAACGGCGCATACGGGAACAGCTTCCGAGGCGGAGTGCGCCTGGAGCGCGTCTCCCGGCGAGGAGACGGCCGAAGTGTCGATTCCCCGCGACCTCATGTAGCCGGCCTGTCCGGTAAGCAGCCGTAGCGACTGCGGTACGGTGGTGACGTGAAGCAGTTTCACAATGTCGGCGATCCTATAAATGAGGGACGAGGGGTTAGGGGCGAGGGGCGAGCGGAAGATCGTCCGTCGGCTCCCAATCCCTGATCCCTAACCCTAATACCGTTCGTGATTCACTGTTAGCCCGGTCGCCTGCGACCGGATTGTGCGACGGATTCCCCGGTTTTCCGGTCGCAGGCGACCGGGCTAACATCAATTCCCGCGAAACACGAACGGTATTATCCCTCGTCCCTATTGCGAAGGTTGCAGTTTTGTCTGCCGTGGCGCCAGATTACTGCTGCCTGCCAGTTCGCAGTGATGTGCAATTCCGAAACAGACGGAGTAAATCATACCCACGCTCAAGACGACCACGGCAGAGGCCACCAGCGCGAAGGGGCCGTTGAGGTTGAGGTTTCCCAGCCGCATCAGCAAGGCTCCGATGATTACCGTATTCAACACGGTCTTGCGCCGGCTGAAAAGGAACCGAGTTGTCAGTGAAGTGATGAGTCCCAGCAGGAAAAATCCGCCCACGGCGCCTGGCCAGCCAAAATCGCCGTACAGCCTTCCCAGATATGTCATGGTGCAGTAGGTGGTTCCGGTGGAGTACGGGTAGAGTATTCGAAAGAGATCGTACGCGAAGGGTCTTCCGACTCTAACTGAAGGCAAGCTATTGAGCATCTCGGTCATGTGGATGCTTCCGTTGCGGAGTTCGAGCCTTCCGCAATTGACCAATTCGATCACATGGATCGTGTTGATGCCGTTTCCCACGAATATTCGTTCGGCTATCCGCATGCCGCCGGACTTCAGCAGGGTTCCCTGCTGGGCGTAGCCGGCGTATTTCTTGACCGAACTAAGCCCGAAGAGCAATACCAGCAAGGCAAGGCCAACCACCAGGAGCGTGCGAACGTGCATTCGCGTCACGAGCGAGAACGTAATCACCAGCGAGATCATCCCCCAGAGGACGGCTCCCCGCGTACCGTCTCCGGCAATGAAAACAAGAGAAGCGGCCAGAAGCATCAGCGAGACCATCAGACACAAGTGACTGCGGCGTTGTAGATAGAGCAACAGGCTTATTCCCGTCAGCAGCGGCCAGCCGATCGCCGTGTATTCCCGAATGACTCCCTGGCCCCTGTACTCGCCGCCGAAGTAGTGGCTCTTGGTGTATTTTTCCCGCTCCCGGGCCGCGAACCCGGCTACACCGGACCCGTAACCTTCGGTCATCAGGCGAGTGACGGAGGTCACGGTCGGAGGCAGGCCCTGATAGAAGTAGACGGCGGCCAGCACCAGTAACGTCGCACAACAGCCAATTGCAACCAGATGCGCGCCGGCCGCGGCGCGAAACATGGGTCGCTGGAAGAATGCCAAGGGGCTGAACCTGCGCCAGCCGACAAAATCACCGGCGATGAAGTAGCCAAGCACGAACGCAAAAGTGGAACTGAGGATAACGAACGTTGGGTAAAGATCTTCGGAAAGGCCCGTGTATCTGGCATAGATAGCCGCCGGCCAGACACGAATAATTTCGTTTGCGCAGAACATCAGAAACGGCGTGAGGATTAGCCGTCCCCGACTCTCGCGTGCCCAGACCGCCCCGCAGGCGATACAAAGCGCGATAAAAGCACCTGCATAAATGGCCAGAATCATTGGTCTAGGGGCCAGGGGTTAGAGGCCAGGGGCCAGGGGTTGGAATCTGACATCGCAACTTCCGCGCACCGTGCGCGCATGTATGACGTAAGCGACGGTGACAACATCATCTAGCGGGCGGGCTTGCCCGCCGTTTGGTTGCGGCCGCAGGCCACGATAGGGGTTCAGGCGCTCTTTGCGAGCGGGTTGTTTTTGCATAGTAATTCGTTCCAGAAATCGACACGCCGGTTCAAAGCCGCCTCGCTCGACAAGTGTTTTCGGGCGTAGGCTACCGCTCGTTCGGTGTGCAGGCGTCGAGCCTGTTCGCTTCGGCCGAGAAGCTTTCGCGTGATCGCTTCGATTGCCTCCAAGTCATCCGCGTCGACCGACTCGACAAAATTCCCCAACATTGAATCACAATCGCCCGACATGCAAGTGATAACCGGCTTGCCACACGCCAGGTATTGCCGCACTTTCTGGTAAGAGTTCCCCACGCGCCGGAATCTTTCGCTCCGATCCAGGGCGAAACAGATGTCGAACGAGTTCATGTAGAGGGGGACCTCGTCGTAAGGTATCCGGCCGGGAATGATCGCATGCTCCGAGATACCCAACTCGCCGGCACGGCGTCGCAGCCGGTCGGCGCCCTGGCCTCCCAATATCACCACGCCCAAGTTCGGATACTCGCCCAGCAGCCGCTTCGCCACCTCGAGCATCTCCATGCCGCCCCGGTCGACCGGATAACCTCCGGCAAATCCCAGCAGCGGGTCGAGGTGCTCGATCCGCAGCGCGGAGCGGGCCTCGCTTGCGTCTTGCGGGAAGAACCGGTTGACGTTCGTGGCGTTACCCTGCAGGAGAAGGCGATCGGGCGGCAAGCCGAATTCGCTTTGGTGCGACTCCAGAAGCAGTTCCGTGCAGGCGTCGAGCGCCAACGCCCGATCAATAATCTTGCGAAACAAAAACAGATTGAGCCCGCCGAGCGATTTGCATACCAGGCCCTTCAACCCGCGGTGTCTGGTGAACTCCTGCACCGCGCCGAGGCTCTTCACCGCGTAGGGCACGTTCCTTTTGTCGGCCAGGTGGAACCCCAAGGGAAGAACGCCGATGCGCGCCACAATCAGGTCGAACGATTGCCGGGCGAGAAGCCCTTGCAGCTTGTCTCTCAGCTCGAACTGCTTGAGAAAGAATCCCAGCGGAGACCACTTGGGCGAATTGCGATAGAAGGTCGTTTGCGACCGCCTGATGTCGGCGCAGTCGGTTCGGGGAGTCGGCACAAGCACGTGAACGCGCTGCCCAAACTTCCGAAACAGGCTGGCCATGAACTCCCGTTCGTTAACGCCGGGTCCGTTCGGCACGGACACGTCGACCATCGAAACGTAGAGAATTGTACCGTTGGCGTGCAGATTCATTGGTTATCGGTTGTCAGTTATCAGTTATCAGTTATCAGTTGTCAGTAGTCAGTTATCAGTTGTCAATAGTCAGTTATCAGTTGTCAGTGAGTGGAAACAGGGGTTCTTGCGAGTATTTGGACTGAAAACCGAAAACCGAAAACTGAAAACCCTATCCCAACACCGCGGTTTGTGACTGCGTAGAGTTCACCTTGATGCTACGCTGCTTTTGCCCCACGACGATCCTCCTCGGCCTGACTGGGGATTAACATTGGATATCCATACCGCTTCATCAGCGGCCAAGCCAGCAGCGAGAGATACCGGTCGGCATTTGACAACCTTGCCTGCCACTCGACATCGAATCGCATCGCTATCCGGCTCTTTCGCCGCATTCGGTTACCCCGAATCCCATGCCCGGCCACTACCGTATCCTGCCGGGAGAGTCCGTCCAGAACGGGTCTCGGATCGATCGCCAGAAAATCTCCGATTGCCGAGACAGTTGCCTCGGGATTGCAGGCCAGGTCCTCGTATCGCACGCGCAACAAATCGAGCATTCGCGTATTGACGCCGACCCGCTCCACCGACAGGTTGGCGGCAATCCAGCCAAGCAATCCCCGGGCTTTTCCACCGACGGGTAATCCCTCCAACCCCTTTTCCAAACTCCTGTTGCTCCCCCGTTGAATCGACCACATGACGGCTCGAGGGTCGCGCACCAGATGAATGGCCTTGACCGGAATACCGAGTCGCCGCGCGAACAGCGCCAGCCTGAAAGCAACCGGGCGACAGCTCTTGGATGAATCGACAATCACGTTCTTGCCGCTGACCTCGGCGATTGCCCGACAGACCGCTCGCCACAACCGCGCGTACGCGTCCAGATCTCGCGATCGCCATCCAAACGACTGCGCTCGCAGTGTGAGATCGGCCGCCGTCTTGCAGTCCAGGTTGGGACAGGCCCGGAATACCCGCTCAAGTACCGACCGCCAAAATGAACACTCCCGCACGGTCGCGCCACATGAACACTTTTCATCCGCGCTGATGCCGTGGAAGAGCCAGCAGAGTTCACCCGCGCCAAAGATGTCCGGATGATTCCCCAATAGCGTGTCCAGCAACGTGGACCCGCTACGCCCGTAACCGGCAATGTAAGCCAAACTGACCTTTCGCGAGGAATCGTTCAAGCCATCTCCCCCGCTCTTGCGTCTTCGTTAAGCTGCTTGGAGGAAGCGTCAGTGATCGGCCGGGCAGTCGAGAGCCATGTCCGGCCCACTTCGCGCATCGTGCCGAAGTACGCTCCTTTCTCGCGCAGCATTTGCAGGATGCGACGGTAGATGTTTTCGTACAATGGTCGGGCCAGAGTGCCGGGGTGCCAGAGAAGCGTGATCAGGCCACCGACCGCCTCGACCCGATCAACGATCCGCTCGGCCCAATCCAGCGCCCACTCCTCGCGGCCGCACCCCAGTATGTCGATCAGGCACTTGTCCTGAATAACCAGCGGCAACTCCAGCACGTCCAGTTCGGACCGGGTGTCGAAGTCGTGAAGCAGCCACGGATAGCACGTGCCCTGGCGGAACCCGATGTTGTCGTTGAAGCCCAAGCTGGAATCTACCCGCAATCCGGCTTCCCGGTGCAGCCGGGGCGTGCGGCGGATATCGAAATGCAGGTGGTGGTGCCGAACGCTGGTTACCTCGGCATCGATAACCGTTTCGACCTGCTCCTTCTGACGCCGTAGCTCGTCGGCCGAGTCGCAAGCGTGCCAGGAGGCGTGCAACCCGACCTCCCAACCCCGGCCGTGAATCGCGCGCATCATCTCGGCCACGCTACAGGTCCGTCCCTCGAAGCTAATCCGGTCGTCATAACGGTAGCCGCCGTCGGAGTAGTGGGGGCGCGCGTAGTGCCGGGGAAGAAACAGGAACGTCGATTTGGCGCCCACCTCGGCTTCCATTTCCAGCCATCTCTCGAACGCGCACACGGGATCGCCGCCGGAAAATGGATTCAGCGAACGGCACAAACCGACCAGTGAAGCCTGCAAGGCACGCACTGCCCGGGCGTTGCCGGCCTGCCGCAAGTGGCCGCCACAATTGACGATCCTTCGCCAGTGCATTCGCGGATCGAGCGAGGCCACGTTATCGACGTCGTGCGTCAAGCAAACGGCGAACCGCGCGCCACCCGGCCAACGCGGCCTCGGCTGCCCGGCGCTAATCCGTTGCTCGTCGAGCCCGGGTCGGTAGAGCGGATTGTCGTGGCCGATCGGGCTGAAGCCGGCCGACGTCGCCCGATAGCACTCCTGGCCAAAACGGTCCAGCAGACGCGCTTCACCGGCGCCCGGCACGGCATCGATCGGGTTTTGTTCGGTCGCGACGCTCATGTGTAGTGGCAAATCTCCTATGCTACTAACCTCGAAGATCGTTAAGTTGTTGACAAAGTTCAGCGATTAGTATGACAGCGCCACTTTTGGGATGGCTACCATGCGTAAGTGCTTACCCCCACTGGGCTTGCCCCAGTGGAAACAGGGTCTG
>CAZDHN010000002.1:0-37112 GCA_964505115.1 uncultured Planctomycetaceae bacterium | reverse complement strand
CAGCTACCAACGTGTCACCGATCCATTGAGGTTCCGCAAACCCGTTCCTGCGCCAAAAGATTCGGGCCAGGCAGAATTCGCGCTGCGGGATTAGGCCGCCTTGTGCTAGACTTGCCGCTGTATTGCACCCTGCTCTGGTGTGGAATTATTGATCTGGTTCAAATCGACCGTTTCTTGGGTAGCATGTGACAGTCCGTGTTAGCCCCGTCGCCCGCGACGGGAATCTAGCGGAAACCGCCCCGCTTTCCGGTCGCAGGCGACCGGGCTAACTGTTAGTGCCCAATAAGGGGTAAGGAACCATGTGTGGAATTGTGGGATACGTTGGACCGGGCGAGGCGGCCGAGTTCCTGGTGAGCGGTTTGCGTCGGCTGGAATATCGGGGCTACGACAGTTCGGGCGTGGCCACGATCAATTCCAACGGCACGATTCGCGTGACCAAGACGGCCGGCCGGCTCCAACAACTCGAAACTCGACTGGCCGAGCTGCCCGCCCCGGGCAACCTGGGTATCGGCCACACCCGTTGGGCCACGCACGGCCCGCCAAGCAACGACAACGCCCACCCGCACCTCGGCGGCAACGCGCAACTGGCGATCGTCCATAACGGGGTGATCGAGAACTTCCGGCCTCTGAAGCAGCGGCTGGAAAGCGAGGGGTACGTTTTCAAGTCGTCGACCGACACGGAAGTAATCGCCCATCTGGTGGCCGACTGCCTCAAGCGGCAGCCGCCCTGCGACGACCCGACCGCCGACAACTATCAGCCGCTCGTGTTGGCCGTTCAGGCGGCGCTTGCTCAACTTCGCGGCACCTACGGGCTGGTGATTCTCTTTCGCGATTACCCGGACCTGTTGATTGCCGCCCGGCGCGGCAGCCCGCTGATCGTGGGTGTTGGAGCCGGCGAGCACTTCGTGGCCAGCGACGCCTCGCCCCTGGTTGGGCTAACCGAGAAGATCGTCTACCTGGCCGACAACGAACTGGCCGTGATTACACCCGACGCGCTCAGGGTGGTGCATCGCGATTCGGGTAACGTGCATCACGATGTGTGCGTGCTCGACCTGGAATCGAACGATGTCGACCTGGGCCACTACGACCACTACATGCTCAAAGAGATATTCGAGCAGCCCGAGTCGATCGAGAACGCGCTTCGCGGCCGGCTCGATTTCGACGCGGCCACGGCCCGGCTGGACGGGTTGCGTCTGACGCCGGTGCAGCTTCGTTCGGCCGAGCGGATTCTGCTGACCGCCTGCGGCACCAGTTGGCACGCGGCCTTGGTGGCCGAGTATCAACTCGAGGCGCTTGCCCGAATGCCCGTCGAGGTGCAGTATGCCAGCGAGTTACGCTACCGCAACCCGCCGCTGGAGAACAACACGCTGGTTTTCGCCATCACTCAGAGCGGCGAGACGGCCGACACGCTGGCCGCGCTTCTGGAGATGAAGCGCAAGGGGTATCCGACCTTGGCCATCTGCAACGTGGTGGGCAGTTCCATAGCGAACGAGGCCGACGGCGGCGTCTACTTGCACGCGGGCCCCGAGATAGGCGTGGCGTCGACGAAGGCCTTCACTTCGCAGTGCGTGGTGACGGCGCTTCTGGCGCTGTATTTCGGCCGCTTGCGACATTTGGGGTTCGACGTGGGCATGCGGATAATCGAGGAATTGCAGGCCCTGCCGGACAAGGTTCGCAAAGCGCTGGCCACCAGCGACAAGGTCCGCCGCATCGCCGAGAAGTACGCGCCTTGCGACAACTTCCTCTACTTGGGGCGGCAGTTCAATTTCCCCACCGCGTTGGAAGGCGCGTTGAAGCTGAAGGAGATCAGCTACATTCACGCCGAAGGATACCCGGCCGCCGAGATGAAGCACGGCCCGATCGCGCTGGTCGACGAGAAGACACCCAGCGTGTTCCTCGTGCCGCACGGACCGGTTTACGACAAGGTGATGGGCAACCTCGAGGAGATTAAGGCACGCGGCGGACCGGTGATAGCCGTGGTCTGCGAGGGCGACACGGCGGTGGCCGAACTGGCCGACGACGTGATCGAGGTGCCGGCCATCGAAGAGTATTTGCAGCCGATCGTCAGCATCATCCCCCTGCAACTACTGGCCTACCACATTGCCGTCGCCCGCTGCTGCGACGTCGACAAGCCGCGTAACCTGGCCAAGAGCGTTACGGTGGAGTGAGGTTGCGTTTGGTATGACAGCGTTTGTCGGGTGCCACTGGCATCTTGCCAGTGTTTTTTCGTTCTTGGCTTGTTGGTGGAACTTGACTACTCGTTTCTTTTCTGGAAAACGGCCGGATTGGCCGTCCTTTTGGAGCCGAGCTTGCAAGCCCGGGGCTGAAAAGCACTGGCGAAACGCCAGTGGCACCAAACTGCTACTTGCACCAGGCTTCCTGCTGATCCAAATCGCGACCGACGGCCCATTTCTTGCCCAGGGCTTGCACCTCGAGTTCGACCCGACTGCTGCCCGGCTTGAATCCGTCGGGCAACGTGGCGGAGACTTTGGGGCGATCGGTGCCCCGGTATGGGAACAGCACGGTGAGGAAGGCGGCCGGTGCCGGGCCGTCGTGCCGGTAGCAGAAGGCGGGCCGGGGTTTGCGGTGGCCGTATCCCCAGGCGAACCAGCCCTCCGCTTCGTGCATCGAAAGGGGCGCTTTCGGATCGGCCCAAACCAGCACGTTGGCGTCGTCGAAGGTTGTGGTGGCCCAGTGCTCCTTGGTGTCGATACGCGCTTCGCCGGGCGCGAGTTGAAAATGTAGTTCCAGCTTACCGGGAACTTGTCCGATGGCCTCGTCCAGGAGCACGAAGAACTTCTTCTCGACGAACCAGACGGTCCGCCGATGCACGAGGCCCTTGTACGATTCGTTCGACACGGTCAGCGCGTCCAACTCCGGCGAAGTGTGCCAGAGTAATTGCTTGCCGTTGATCTTGGCGTTCTTTCCCTCCAGCGTAAGCGTCTGATGCACCCGCGTCTGCCGGTGCCAGGCGCGTCCCACCGGATCGTGCCCATAGGTGTAGAAGCCCGAGTCGGGCATCAGCCAGCGGCCGTAAGCGCAAAGCTCGAACGTGCCGTTATCGTTCTGATCGTGTCCGCTGATGCCGGGCGGCGGGCAGTGCAAGGCGAAGTAAATCTGCTCCGGCCCCCAATCGTCGCGCATGACGTACGTGCCGGCGTCCAGGAACGCATAACTCTTCTGTTGGGGGAGATTCGCGCGGTCGAGCTTCGCCCGGGCGGCATATTTCGGATCGTCCAGCAGGGTGGAAGCTTCAAGCAGCGTGCGATAGAGCCTCAAGCGATTCCGCTCCTTGGGCACGTTGATCGATCGCGAGGCGTCGCCGAACATTGGTCCAGCCAGCTCGGGCGTGGCGATGGCGAACAGATAGTCGTACATTTTGCGAACCCGATCGCGATAATCGGCCGGCACGGCGACACCCATCGCTTCGGCCCGCCGCATGATGCCGACCGCGTCGCTCAGCACCGCGCAGTTGTAGCCGAACGACCATTCGCGCTGTACGCCGTCGGGCGTGGTTTGGGCCAGGAAGTTCTCCCGGGTTCGTTTTAGGGCAAGCTCCATCCAGCGGCGCGAATCGGCCAGTTCGGGGACGGTCGCCAGTACGTGGACGAACCCGCGCTGCTCGAAGACCGCCTTGTTGTGAATCCGGCCCATCGGCAGTTTCTCGGTCTTCACCTGATGGTCGTACAGGCTGGTCAGCAAAACGCCGAGGAACTCGGGCGTAAAGGCTTTGGCATGGACCATGGCCGGGAAGGCGCCCGAGATGCAATCGGCCCGGATGCCCGTTTGGATGTCGAGCCAGACGAAGCCGCGCCAGCGCGTGTAAACATAGTGTGTCTTCTTGCGGTCCTGGAGCGGATGTTTGGCGATCCAATCGGAGGCCAGTTCGACGAAGGCCTCGGCGTACTTTTCGTCGCGGGTTGCCAGGTATGCCTTTTGCAGGGGCTTCGCCCAATAAAACCGGTAGACGGCCGCCACCCACTCGATGTCGCCGGCGGGGTCCCATTGCCAGTTCATCTCCGGACCGTAATCGGCCTTTTCGTAGGGGCCCCATTTGAATACGTGCCGGGTGATGTCGTCGGCCGTTTGGACATCCGACCGGCTGGCCTGCCCGCCACGCTTGGGGAGCGGGTACTTCTTGCGATAGTATTCAAGCAGCGCCTCGAGCGCGCCGGCCCGATCGCCCGCCAGATGCTTGGCCTTAACCGCTTCGAGCCCCGGCCGGTCGAGGTCCAGTTTCGAGAGTATCTCTTTCGGATCGAGCGAGCGGAGTTCGTCCTGTTTTGGCGCGGCCCGTGCGGAAACCACAAGCAGGGCAAGCAACAATCCCGCACAAATGGACGTTCGGCGCATGGTTGATTCCTCCGGTTGATAATCAAGCGTGGGTGACTGTTAGCCCGGTCGCCCGCGACCGGCTGGTGGACCGGTTGTCGTTACTTCTCCCGTCGCAGGCGACGGGGCTAACGGTGACGGGGCTAAACGCTAGGTGGGCAGTGTGGCGTAACGCTTACTCTTCGTCGAAGCGGATTTCCAGTATCTCGAACTTGAGCGTGCCGTTGGGGACCTCGATTTCGGCCTTCTCGCCGACCTTCTTGCCGATGAGGCCTTGGGCCAGCGGGCTGGTGACCAATATCTTGCCGGCGTCGTAGTCTTCCTCGCCGGCGCCGACGAGCGTGAACTCCTCGGTATCGCCGAAAGCGAGGTCCTTTACGGCAACCGTCATGCCGAAGGAGACCTCGCCCTTGGGCGACTGCGATGGGTCCATTATCGCGGCCCGGGCCAGCTTGTCGCGAAGAACGCCCATCCGGGCTTCCAGCATCCCCTGGCTCTCACGGGCGCCGTGATACTCGGCGTTCTCGCTCAGGTCACCTTCCGCCCGAGCGAGCTTGAGCCGTTCGAGTATCACGGGCATCTCGACCGTATTCATGTGCTCCACTTGGGCCTTGATCTTGTTATAGCCGGTGCGAGTCATGGGGATTCGGTCGGAGGACATGCTGATTATCTCCCTCAATTTCGATTCGTGTGGATTTCGATTCCGCTGATGATCGGCGCCGAAAGGGGCGCCGGCCCGGCCGATTTGGGAACCAACTCGACTTCCAGCGCCCCGGCGGCGACAATGCCGTCGAATTGCTTCACTACAGCGTAGTTATTCCCGGCCGTTGCCGCAATATCGAAGTCTTTGAGGACCACCTTATCCTGCAATTTGACGTCGAACACCCGCTGGCCCGGCTTGGCCCCCTCGATCTCGGCGAAATGCAGCCGGACGGAAAGCTTTTTGGGGCTTGCCACCGCGGACGACACCACCAGCAGCCGCTCGAACCCGCGGCCGATGACCGGCGGACCGCCCAGCGGGCCCCGGTGGTTCAGGTCGATCATCAGCGAGTTTCGGTTCAAGCCGGACTGGGCCAACGCAGTCCAGGGGATGGATACCTCGGCGCTGAACATTCGACCGTCGGCCCGCACGGCGCTCAACCAGGCAGTGTTGTACTTCGGGTCCTCGGGCTGGGCGCCCAGCGGAGGCAGCTTGATCGGCATCGGATAGGGGGTCGCTGCCGCGAAGAATCCCTGCCGGTCGCGCTTCGTGCCGCGTTTGAATTCGATGGGCGCTGCCGGCTTGTCGGCCAGACGGAACGTCTGATAGGCAAGCGGGTCCTTTCGAGGGTTGCCGGCCGGATGCCAAAGCGCCTGGCATCGGTACTTGTCGCCGCGCCCGTCGTCGTCGTTGACAAACAACTGCATGGCGAACTCTCGGCCCGCGGCCGGTGCAATCTTCAAGTTCTTCCAGGGCAACAGCAGTTCGACCAAGTAACCGCCGGTCGCCTTCTTGGCCACGAATCGGGCGGTGAGCTTTTCGAGCTTTTCGCCGGCGGTCGACTTGCGACGGTCGGCCAGCAGGCTTCTGGACTCGGCATGCTTCGGATCGCAACCCGGGCTGATAGCCAGGCTGTAGCCTTCGGGCGTGCCGCGTTTGGGAGCTAAGAATACCTCGACCGAATCGCCCCGGGTCAACCGGGCGGCGTCGGCCGACTCGCGTGGTATGTTGTCCTTCACTTCGGCCAAGATCAGCAGGCCGTCGTTGTTCCAGCCGAGCTTGAAGCAGGGGTCGAAGTCGGCGGCCGGCCGGAGTTTGCCGTCCCGGCACGGTAGTGAGACCACGCTGAGCCCCTTTCCGGCCCAATCGGCCGGGTCGCCGTCGACGGTGACGTCCAGTTTGGGAATGTCCTGGACGGGCAGGGCGGGCGTGACGTAGGTCCACATGGCGTCGTAGCGGGCGCCGGAAGCCGACACGCCCACGTGCAAGTACTTCTGGCTCGCCTGGTCGCGGCCGGACACGTTGCTCAGGTAAAACTCGAACGAGTCGTCTTTCCAAACGGCCGGGTCGACGCCCGAGGCGGCCGCCTTCCAGGGCACGGCCTTGCCCAAGGCGTCGGTCGCAACAGGCTTCTCGTAGGCCAGGTAGAGGTTCTTATCGTCGTATCGCAACGTGACCGAGCCGCCGCCGTTGAGGGCTACCCGCTTGTATCCGTTCCAGCAGGGGTCGGCCAACTTGCCGTCGACCGCCGGAGGTTGCTCGATTGGCCAGGAGACGATGCCCCGGTCGAGGATGGTGAGGTCCAACTCGGCGCGGGTCAATCCCTTCAGGCCGCTGGCGTAGATCCAGGGCCGGTCGGTGCCGGCGATTGACAGGAGGCCCGAGTCGCGCCGATAGGGGCCGGATGCCTGTTCGTTCGCGTTGCTACCATAGGTGAAGCGGAACGGTACGGCGATGTCGCGGCGGCGAGCCGTCGTGTTGGGTCGGGGCGTTCCGAGCCAGAGCCGGCCGTCGGCGTCGCGCTGGTCGGCCGGCGCGCCGAAGTTGAGAGCGGCCCGGTCGAGGGTCGTATTGGGTAGCCGGTTGTAGAAGATCGACCAATTCTCCGGGCTGGCCGCCGGCATGAGTGCCACGGTGGTTTGGTAGCAGTAGGAGCAAGTGCAACTGGCGTCGGTGGGCGGCATCAGCATCAGCCCGCCGGCCGCGATGGCGTTGACGTGACAGCCGGCCCGAACGCCGCCGAAGTTGTGTACGCCGCTGTCGCTTGCCAGATCGTACATCCCCAGCGTACCGGAGCGGAACATCAAGAGGTTGGCTCCACCCGATATCGAGCCGCAGCCGTACGAGCGCCCGAAGTTCCAGGGCGCCGGTTCGTCTGTAAACGCATCGCGGCGTGTTTTCGGTTCGCCGGTTAGCAAGTTGTAAGCGGCCGGCTCGCCGTAGATCGTATCGCCCACGATTACGGGAAAGCGGCTCATCCTCACGGCCCGATTGTAAAGCATTTTGCCCGACTCGGCCTGGTAGCCGCTCATGCCGCCTCCGGTTGCCAGGAGCACGCCCCGGGCCAACCACAACTCACCGCGTCCGGCTACGCCTTCGGTAGTCTGCCAGGCGGTTTTCCCGGTGGCTGCGTCGAGTGCCAGAAGCGTGGCGCCGGCCGATATGTCTTCCCCCCGCTTCTTGGCCTTGGCCACGTCGGCCGGATTGGTCCGGTCGATCAGGTAGACGCGGCCGGAGTCCATGGCCAGCGAGTTGTTGCCGACGATGCCTTTGGCGGCGTAGGTCCAGAGCGGCTTGCCATCCTTGTCGAGCATGAAGACGTACTTGCCTTCCTGCACGGTGCCCGCGCTGCCGAGGATGCCCATCTCGCCGACTGCCAGATAGCTCCAGACGTGCTTCTTGGCTTCAGCTTCGGGCAGACCGGCCGGCGCGGGCGGAAGCTGGTAGGTGGCCGTTGTCCGGCCGTCGACCGCGTCGAGCCGCAAGCATTGCCTTCCGGTGGCGATGTAGACGCTCTGCTGGTCGGCCGCTACATTGCTTCCCTTCGAGCTGACCGGAAATCGGCCCACGCTGGGTAGATCGCGACGCCAGAGCCGCCGGCCGTTATAGGCGTCGACGGCCATTAGGCTGTACTGCCCGATGACGAACAGCCGGCCATCGACACAGAGCGGGGCCGGCCCTTTCCAATGCCGGGCGATCAATCGCTCGGGTCCCGGTGGGCCGAACCAAAGCAGCTTGACCGGTAGCTTCACACGCGTGTCGGTTGAAGCGCCTGGTCGGGCGGCGGTGGCGTATTGGTGAGTCCAGTTGGCGGCTCCCGGAAGGTTACCCCGGACAACTTGCACGGCACCATCGACGTTTTTGATCTCTTCCGGCGGGATTTTTCCCTCGGCAAGCCACTGCTTGACGGCCGCCGCTCCTCCCGCGTCAGCAACCACGACTTGGGCGATACCCCCGCAAGGCCGCAGCACGCGACGCACCTCGGCGGCCGGCCAGTTGGTCAGATCGGCAGCGCCGCTTGGCGAAACGATCAGCAGATCGGCCAGGTAGTCGGGATATCGCAACGTGCGGAGCGTGCCCTGGTGAATCGTTACACGAGTGCCGTACAGTCGGGCGGCGTCCAGCGATTGACGCACGGTGTCCGCCCGCTGGGCGTCGGGTTCGATGCAGTAGACTTCCAGGTCGGAGTGACTTGCCAACTCGTACAGTAGCCGGCCGTCGCCCGCCCCCAGAACCACGCAGTATCCGGCCCTCTTGCCCGTCTGTTCAATGATACGCTTGGCATTAGCCACGGCGGGCGAATCGGCCTGGTAGGGCGAAGCGGCCTTTGGCGAGGAGACAAGCGGCGGCCGGGCGCTGGGCTTTGGGCCGTAGCAGACGATCCGGCCTTCGCTGGTGCTGGCCAGCAGGCGGCCGTTGGCGGCGGCCAGACTTCGGACCTGTCCCGACACTTTGTCTTGCCAGAGCTGTGTACCCTTCTCGCCGTCGAAGGCCGTGACCGTTTCACGCCCGCCGACCAGAACGGTATTGCCGGCGACGATCAGCGAATAGGCCCGGCCGTGCGGGGTTTCCCACCTGGTGCAAGTCGCCAGCGGGGCGCCGTCGCGCCAGGCTTTCCAGTCGTAGGCGCTCAGTTTGCCGCTGCCGCTGGCGTAGAGCGTATTGCCGCTAACCGCCAGCCTCAGCTTGCCGGGAAAATCGCGATGGATTGTGCCCGTCGCCGAATCGAAGGCGGCCGTGCCGTCTTCTTTGTCGGGCGGGAATTCACCCAGTTGAACGTTCACGTCCGGTTGGAAGTGAGTCCGCCAACTCAGCAGCAGCCCGTCGGCGGCCATGCCCCAGCAACCACCCCAGCGATCACCCCAGCTTCGCGGACGGCTGTGGTAATATTGCAGCTTGCCGTTACCGCGATCGAAGGCGGCCGCCGTGTTTCGGCCGGTGGGTACGAACAATTGACCCTCGTTGCCCAGCAGATACCCTTGCGGCGCCACGCCCGTAACCGAGCAGGCGGGTGGATGCGGCTGTTGCCGGTAGTCGCGACCACAGGTGTCGTTCGTCCATAGGACCTTGCCGGTCTCGGCGCTGATTGCATAGAGATAGACGCCTTCGTTCGGCCACATGCCGGCCGAGAAGTAGACGACACGGTCGGCCACGGCAACTCCGCCGCGCAAGGGCCATCGCGAGATCAGCCGCTCGTTGCCGACGATCTTCTCACGTCGCGGCTCGCCCGAAAAGGTCCAAAGCAACTTGCCTTCGTCGGCCGAGAGGCAATAGAGCCGTCCGTCGTCGGATACGGCGAACAGACGGCCGCCCTCGATGGCCGGCGCGAACCGCACGGGCCCCTCGGTGAAGAAGCACCAGCGCTGCCGCCCGGTTTGCAGATCGACGGCGTATATCTTGTGGTCGGCCGAGGAGCCGAAATAGGCCAACCCGCCCGCTATTACGGTGTCGTGGGCATAGTCGAAGGCCACGCGGTTCAGTTCCCTACACGGCTCCGGCCAGGCGGGCATGGGCGGATGGACCGGCTGATGGGTCCATTCGCGATGGAGCGGATTCTGAAGTGCATCGGGCGTCGACCCACTTCGTGCCAGGTCGTGCCTGTACATGGGCCAGTCGCCGGCCGGTGTCAGGCTTGCTCCAGAAAGACTTGCCAGAATCACAGTGAACACGAATGCGAGCGGGCGGCGGCCATTTGTCATGAGATATCTCCTCGAGGTGGGAAGCGATGCGGTGATGAAGCAAGGCTCCAGCTTAACCGGACATCTTCGCCCACCGCAATAGGCATGTTGCCGATTCGCCCGCCAGCGACTAACATTATGTTCCGGATGTCAATCGAACGATTTCCCCGGGCCAGTGGCTCTGCGGTTAGAGCAGCGGACTCATGGTCCACGATACCCCCACAAGGGGCTGTAGCTCAGTTGGTTAGAGCAATCGACTCATAATCGATTGGTCCGGGGTTCAAGTCCCTGCAGCCCCACTAAGCCCTTGCGGCGCAAGTGTTTGCACCGCGAGGGCTTTCTTTTTGTCTACGGATCGACCATCTTCTTGACCTCACTGGATTGACGGGCACTCATTTGCCCTGGCGAAGGCGGAAGTAGTCTCGCGCAGAGACGTGAAGGTGCCAAGACGCAAAGGGTGAATCTTCCCTTTGCTCTCTGGCGTCTTTGCGTGAGAATACTCCTTCTCTGGTTGTGGCCCAATCGTGATATGTGGTCTCCCGGGGGAATTCTCGGAACCGCCTGAAAAGAAGGATGTTCTGCCCTTGTTTCAGCAAGTCCTGGCTTCCCGGCGGAGCATCGACTATCATATTGGGGCCATCTGCGGCTTTGGGCCGTGGATTGGCAATACCCAGCCTCGCACAACCTGCCTAGCGTTTCTTAGGAGAATTCCGTTATGAAAAAGCTTCCTGCCTCGCGACGCGACTTTCTGAAGGGCTCGGTGGCCGCGGCCGTTACGGGCGGTGCCGTCCCGTATTTTAGTTGGAATCAGCAGGCTTTTGCCGCCGAGTCGCCGAACGATCGGCCGCAGATCGGCTGCATCGGCGTGGGTAGCATGGGTAGCGGCGACGCCCGGGGGCATTCAAGGTTCGGCGACATCGTGGCCGTTTGCGACGTCGACTCCGGCCGCGTGGAAAAGGCCAAGAACGATCCAAAGATCGGCCGAGGCAAGGCCGACGGATACAAGGACTACCGCAAGGTGCTCCAGCGGAACGACATCGACGTGGTCAGCGTGGTCACGCCCGACCATTGGCACATCAAGATCGCGGTCGAGGCCCTCGAGGCGGGCAAGCACGTCTTCTGCCAGAAGCCGCTCACGCTCACCTTGGAAGAGAACCAACTGATCCGCAACGCCTGCAAGAAGCACAAGGACCGGGTCTTCTTCATCGGCACCCAACAGCGGAGTTCCCGTGGCCTATTCCTCCGCGCCATCAACATGGTGCAAAAGGGGCTGTTGGGCGACATTAAGACGGTTACGGCCAGCATCGGCGGCGGGCCCACCGGCGGGCCGTTTCCCAAGGTTGATCCGCCCAAGGAAATCGACTGGGACTTCTGGCTCGGCCAAGCGCCAAAGGTCGACTACATCGAGAAGCGCTGCCACTACCAGTTCCGCTGGTGGTACGAGTACTCGGGCGGAAAGTTCACCGACTGGGGCGCCCATCACGTGGACATCTCCACTTGGGCACTTGGGGAAGACAAGCAGGGCATGGGGCCGATCGAGATCGACGGCAGCGACGCCAAGCATCCGGTCGCCTTCAAGGACGGATATCCAACCGTCGACGATTGCTACAACACGGCCCACGATTACGCCGTGAAGTGCAAGTTCGCCTCCGGCATCGAGCTGATCGTCACCAGCCGGGGCGACAACGGCATCCTCTTCGACGGCAGCAAGGGCCGAATCTTCGTCAGCCGGAGGAAGATCACGGGCAAGCCGATCGAGGAGAAGTGGGACGAAGGCAAATACACCGACGAAGACGTCACCCGACTCTACAAGGGCAAGCCGCCCGAGGGACATAAGGACAACTTCTACCGCTGCATCCGCGAGGGCGGGCTGCCGCTTTCGGACGTCTACAGCCACGTGCAGGCGATGAACACCTGCCATCTTTCGGCGATAGCCGCCCGATTGGGCCGTGTGATCTGCTGGGATCCCAAGGCCGAGAAGATCGTCGGCGATGATCAGGCAGCCGCCTTTTTCGCCCGAAAACCACGCCCGGGATTCGAGATTCACCGGGTGTGAGGGGCAAAGAGTCTCCCCTCTCCCTTTGGGAGAGGGGACCGACTGCCCGGCGCTTGCAAAGTTCGGGTCCGTGGTTCAGAATGATAGGTAGCCCGACCGCTTGCGGCGGGTGCCAAATTGGAAAGATATAACAGTATCCGATAGTCCATGGGAGGAGAGTCCGCCGTGAGCGAAACCACTAGTAGCCAGTCGACACGCCGCGAGTTTATGAAGAACACGGGTCGGGCAGCCGCTGGAGCGGCGATTGTGGGCGCGGCCGTGCCGCACGTACATGCCGCCGAGAACAACACGATCCAGGTAGCTCTGATCGGCTGCGGCGGTCGAGGCACGGGCGCCGCGGGGAACGCCCTTTCGGTCAAGAACGGCCCGATTAAGCTGGTCGCCATGGCCGATGTCTTCGAGAACCGGCTCAATGGGAGCTGCAAGCGATTGAAGAAGGCGTTCGGCGACAAGGTCGACGTGGCCGACGACAAGAAGTTCGTCGGCTTCGACGCCTACAAGAAAGCCATGGATTGCTTGAAGCCTGGCGATGTTGCCATCTTCGCCACCCCGCCTGGATTCCGCTGGGTACACTTCACCTACGCGGTGGCGAAGGGGCTCAACGTCTTCATGGAGAAGCCCGTCACGGTCGACGGCCCCAGCACCCGACGTATGCTTAAGTTGGGCGAAGAGTCGAAGAAGAAGAACCTCAAGGTAGGCGTCGGGCTGATGGTCCGTCACTGCCGCGGCCGGCGCGAGCTGTTCGATCGGATTCGCGGCGGCGAGATCGGCGAAATCGTTGCCATGCGGGCTTACCGGATGTGCGGCCCGATCGGTTCCGCCTTTTCGGGTCCCAACACGGAGGACATGAGTGAAGTTCTCTACCAAGTTAAGCGGTTCCACAGCTTCCTTTGGGCCAGCGGCGGCTGCTACAGCGACTTCTACATTCACCAGATCGACGAGTGCTCCTGGATGAAGGACGCCTGGCCCGTCAAGGCGCATGCACTGGGCGGCCGCCACTACCGGGGCGATTGCGTAGACCAGAACTTCAACACCTACGCGATCGAATACACTTATCCCGACGGAACCAAATTGTTCTACAACGGCCGGACGCAGGCCGGCTGCCACAACGAGTTTTCCAGTTTCGCGCATGGCTCGAAGGGCTCGGCCATCATCTCCACTTCGTCGCACGCGCCGGGCAAGGTCCGCACGTTCAAAGACCAGAGTTGCAGTAAGGATCAAATGATCTGGGCCTTCCCGCAACCTGAGCCCAGCCCGTACCAGATGGAGTGGGACGACCTGATCGAGGCGATCCGGGAAGACAAGCCTTACAACGAGGTCGAGCGGGGCGCCACGGCCAGCCTGGTCACGTCGATGGGCCGGATGGCCGCGCACACGGGGCAAATTGTTACGTTCGACCAGATATTGAACAGCGATCACGAGTTCGCGCCCGAGGTCGACAAACTGACGGCCGACGGACCGGCCCCGCTCAAACTTGACAAAGACGGTAAATACCCGATACCGCAGCCCGGTATCGTTACGAAGCGAGAGTATTGACGTTCTGCCTGGTTCAAACGTGGGCAATAGTTAGCCCGGTCGCCTGCGACCGGAAACCGGGTTGGTCCGCGCTGCTTCTCCCGTCGCAGGCGACGGGGCTAACACGGACTATCACGTGTTGCCTGGAAACACGTCGATTTGAACCACGCCTGACGTTCTACTTGACAACGAACGCCGGCCGCCCAGGGGGCAAACATGCAAGAGGCCGTGGACGCTTGCCGACGGGGTACTATTTGCTGGGTGAAGGGTAACACGGATCGGGCCATCGAACTGTTCGGCGAGGCCATCCAGCTTGACCCCGGCTACGCGAAACCGTACTGCAATCGCGGTACGCTCTATTGCGAAAACGGCATGCTCGATCTGGCCATCGCCGATCTTGACGCAGCCATCCAGGCCGACCCCCAATACGCTCGGGCTTACAATAACCGGGGTGTCGCGTGGCGCACGTTGGGCGAGTTGGAAAAAGCCGTCGCCGATTACTCAAAGGCGATCGAGATCGACCCACAATACGCCGACGCCCATCAAAATCGGGCGGTCGCCTACCACAAGAGCCATCAGAACACGCTGGCCAAGACCGACCTCCTCAAAGCCAAGCAGCTAAGGCAGAAGCACAAGTGACCGGGCGGCCCCACGCTACCCCGCTACCATCGCCGATCGGGGGGGCTTGTGGTCCCCGGCGAACTACGATAGAGTTTCCATCACTGGTTGACGCACGCCGTTTGCTGGCCGAGTTGCCGTGGAATGGGCTTCTCGGCCTTTTCCCGCCGAAAACGGCCGGGCTAGCGTGGCGCCACCGAAAATGGGAGCCGTTTGAAGGTATCCCGTCGGTGGAGTCTGGCAAGAGATTCTCCCACGTGACGAACCACCGATCGCCCTCACGTTACGGAGAACAGAGACTGAGGGTGCGATGGCTGCCGACAGGGAGAATTCTTCCGAATCTGGCGACTCACGCGACGATGGCTCGTTGCGGCAGCGCCTCAATGAATTCCAGGCCATTTTCGACGCGATGCCGGACGGTCTGTTGATTGTCGACCACCAGACGAGGCAGTTCATTCGGGCGAACCCGACCGTGTGCCTGATGCTCGGGTACTCCGAGGATGAACTCTTGAGAATGTCGGTTGACGACATCCACCCCAAGGATTCGCTGCCGCACGTCCACGAGTGCTTCAAAGCTCAGACTGAAGGTCGATTACCCGTTGCCGAGGGTCTTCCATTCCAGCGGAAGGACGGCAGCGTATTCCACGCCGATGTGGCCGCCCGCCCCAATCCGATCAGTTACCACGGCCGGCCTTGTATGATTGCTTTCATTCGCGACGTCAGCGAACGTAAGCGGGCGGAAGAGGAACTAGCCAAGGCCAGGGAGACAGCCGAAGCGGCCAGCAGGGCGAAAGGCGAGTTCCTGGCGAACATGAGCCACGAAATCCGCACGCCCATGACCTCCATCCTGGGCTATGCCGATCTGCTGGCAAGACCGCGCTTGTCCCGCGAGGAACAACACGACTACCTGGAGACCATCCGCCGCAACGGCAAGCTCCTGCTCGCTTTGATTAATGACGTGCTCGATCTATCGAAGATCGAAGCCGGCAAAATGACGCTGGAACGGACCGGCTGCTCGCCCTGGCGGATTGCCCAGGATGCCGTCTCGATGATGCGGGTCAGGGCGGAAGAGAAGGGGCTCGACCTGGACGTTCGCGGCGAGTTCCCGCTTCCAAAAGCCATCCGGTCCGACCCGGTCCGACTCAGGCAGATACTCGTCAACCTGGTGGGCAATGCCATAAAATTCACCGAGAGCGGCCGGGTTCAAGTTATGCTGCGCTTGGCCGCTTCGCCAGAGGCTGCTCCGCCGATGGAGTTCGTGGTCTCCGACACCGGGATCGGCATGACGCCCGAGCAGGTGGGTGAGCTTTTCGAGCCCTTTGCGCAGGCCGACACATCCACCACTCGTCGCTTCGGCGGCACCGGACTGGGGCTGGCGATATCCAGGCGGCTAGCTCGAATGCTCGGCGGCGATATCCGAGTCGAGAGCCGGCCCGGCAAGGGAAGCACCTTTGCCGTCTCCATCGACCCGGGACCGTTGGAACGGACCGAGATGCTTGAGGCACCTCCAACCTCGGAGACTCGGCCGGTGGAGCCGGTCGGCTCGAGCCTTGGCGGCACGCTACGCGGTCGCGTCTTGTTGGCCGAAGACACGCCCGACAGCCAACGGTTGATTGTATTGACCTTACGAAACGCGGGGCTGGAGGTCGACGCGGTCGACAACGGCCGCGCGGCCTGCCAGATGGCCGGGAAATCGGTCGAGGAAGAGAATCCGTACGATCTGATCCTGATGGACGTCGAAATGCAGGATCTCGACGGACTCGAAGCCACCCGCCGCTTGCGCGGCGATGGTTGGCAAGGACCCGTCGTCGCGCTGACCGCCCACGCCATGCCGGGCGACAGCCGGAAGTGCCTTGATGCCGGATGCGATGAGTACATTGCCAAGCCGGCCGATCAACTCGAACTGTTGACCGTCGTTGCCCGCCACCTGGGGCAACCCCTCGAATCCGCCAGTCGGGCGTCAGCCGAGCCTACCGCGAAGCGGCAGACGGGAATGTTGGGAAGCGATTTGCTCAGCAAGAGTCAATTGGCCGAACTTCTCGGGGCCTTTTTCGGCGAACTGCCCGATCGGGTTGACATGATTCGCAAGGCATTCGACCGACGCGATCGCGACCTGCTGGAGCATCTAACTCATCAACTGAAGGGCTCGGCCGCCATCTACGGCTTCCCTGAAATTGCCGATGCCGCTCGGGAAGTCAACGAGCAGGCGGGCGCAGGCAACAACTGGCAACAGTCCCAAGCCGCCGTTTCGGAATTGGCAACTCTTTGCGATCGAGCAGCCGCCGATTTTGCCGGCTGAGCGTACGCCCCGCGGGTTGGTTGCGGCCGCGACCAGGTTTGGGTATCCTGATTGCTTCTCGGCCGTCGCCCGTTTCGATTGGCCGATCATTTTCACAACCGATGCTATATGAGACAAACCATGGAGTTGCGTCCACTCGGCAAGACCGATATTCATGTTTCACCCGTCGCCTTGGGATGCTGGCCGATTGCCGGCATGACCAGCCCGGGCGCTAACGACGAGGATAGCCTGGCAACGATTCGGGCTTGCTTCGACTTGGGGATCAATCATCTCGACACGGCCTTCATGTACGGCCGCCAGGGCCAGAGCGAGCGGCTGATCGCCCGGGCGCTAGGCTCGCGACGCGACGAGATGGTGATTGCCACCAAGGGCGGTCTGCATTGGGGGCCGGACGGCGACATGGACCACGACGCTTCGCCCGCCACGCTCCGCCGCGAGTGCGAGCAGAGTCTCCAGCGGCTTGGAACCGACCGCGTCGACCTGTTCTACCTGCATGCCCCGGACGAGAACGTGCCGATTGCCGAAACGGCCGGTTGCCTGAAGCGGTTGCTCGACGAGGGCAAGACGCGAGCGATCGGAGCCTCGAACTGCTCCGTCGAGCAACTCGATGCGTTCCTAGCCGAATGCCCGCTGGCTGCCGTTCAGCCACCTTACAACATGCTTCAACGCCAGATTGAAGCCGACACGCTGCCCTGGTGCCGAGAACACGAAGTGTCGGTACTCGTCTATTGGCCGTTGCTGAAGGGGCTTCTGGCCGGGAAGCTCCGGCGCGATCATGTGTTCGCCGAAACCGACAGCCGGCGAAAGTATGCCATGTTCCAAGGCGAGCAGTGGGAGAAGAACCTCGATCTGGTCGACCGACTCCGCGCCATCGCCAATGCCAGCGGCCATACCGCGGCCGAGTTGGTTATCAATTGGACGATCAGCCAGCCGGGCGTTACTGTCGCGCTTTGCGGCGCGAAGCGTCCCGATCAACTCCGCGAAACGGCCGGCGGCGCCGGCTGGCAGCTTACCGACGATCAGATGGCCCAAGTCGATCGGGTATTGGCCGAACGAGGTATACCCGATATCGAAACTCCCGTATGAATCAACGGTACGGGTTAGGTAAGTTTCCATAAAGCCGCGACCGTCGGTCGCGCTGAAGTACGGGAAAACGCCCAATTGTGCGGTTCTCTGCGCGACCAACGGTCGCGGCTTCATATGAACCTGACGGTTTCGACATACGAATCACCACTCCGAGGCCGCCAAACTTTACCCAACCGAACTGGGCATCAACGATACGCCGTCGTCGCGCGGTATTTGTCGGCTTGCGGCCTTGCTCTTCATTTCACGTGGTGTATGGTTTTTAGGCTGGCGCGTATTGGCGTTCCGATTGACCTTGGTCTTCGGGCTCGCGCCGGTCGCCTGCCTGAATAAATCCTGCCGACGGATAATTGACCCTTACATAATCAATGATCGAGGGCGAAGCCCGGTTCCCCTGGCGGAACCTCTTGATCCACGTATTGACTCTGCAAAGACTAATAGTTTCGCACACGAGGTGCGAGGAGAAAACCATGCCAAGGATTGCAGCCTCAATGGTGGTTGTTGCGACCGTGGTATGTTCCATCGGTCTGAACATCCAACGCTACCCGGTCGTCTGGAAAATGGTTGCCGTACCCGAACAGGTTACCCAACCGGACGAATCGGATTCCGACGCGCAAGCGGATGCCGCGTCAGATACCTACGGCTACTCGCAATACGAATCTCCCGTGGCATCGATAAACTCCGGATCGAGCCAAGACTACTCCTCTGATTCTTACGGGAACAACTACGACAGCTATCAGAACGACCCCTCCGAATCATCTTCGCATTCGTACGCCAACCAGGACGAGACCGACGCGTACGGCGGCTACTCCGGGCAGGATAACTCCAATTCCTACTCGGATCCCTATTCTGGGAATTCTGGCGGCTCTTCCTACTCAGGGGACTCCGCCGGCTCGTACGACGCCGAGTCGGCCCACGGCCAGAGCGAATCTGAAGATTCCAGCGAGTACGGAGACAACTCCCACCAGAACGACTCGGGAGCGTATCAGGACGAATCCAACTCGCGGTCGGATGGCTACGCGACCAACGAGGAATCGAACAATACCCATGACTATCAGTCACCCGACTACGAGGCGCCAAACTACGAGACGCCTGATAACCGGTCGCCCGATTACAGTTCATCCGAATACGGTTCGTCGGGCTACCAGTCCCAGCAGCCGGCGTACGGCACGGCCGACGACGATAGCTTGCGAGATCCGCCGGGGCTGGTCGATACCGATTCTTCGTCAATGCCGTACGGCGAGCAGTCGACGGACGGCTACGGTTCGTCAAGCCCGAGCCAGTATGGGAGGAAATGGCCGGCTGAAGCACAATCGGCCGAGAAGTACGGGTCGATCGTGGAAGATACGGGTTCGGTAGACAACTTCCGGCCGAAAAGGCCGCTGGTACCGATCAACCGATCGGAGGATGATCGGAACGAGCGACAGTCGGAGTACGCTTGGAACGACAATTCGAGCGATAACTCGCCGGGCGTATCGAGCCGATCAGATTCGACCTTCAGCCGGCCAACGGCCAACGGCGTTCGCCGACTGCCAAGAGTTGAGCGACAGATTCCGATCCCGGCCGACGCCTACGCGAACCGTCTGCCCGAAAGCCCCATCCCCGTCTACCCAAGCACGGGCTATTGAATTTGGATTGACAGCTTCTCCGTAGCTGGATTCGCAAGAATTCAGCCCAGCTTCTCCGTAGCTGGATTCGCAAGAATTCAGCCCGAGTCACCTGAACTCTTGCGAGTTCAGCTACGCCCTATGCCACTAACCTCAAAGATCGTTAAGTTTTTGACAAAGTTCAGCGATTCGTGGCGGGTGGGTTCTTGCCTGGGTGCGGCAGCACCGGTTTGGTTGGCGGCCCTACCGCCCTATGCCCGCTGTCGCGAGGCCCGGCGGCGGTCGACTTCCTTGAGGATGATCTTGCGGAGCCGAAGCTGGCCGGGTGTCACCTCGACCAACTCGTCCTCCTCGATGTACTCCAACGCGGCCTCCAGCGACAACACCCGGGGTGGCTTCAAGAGGATATTGCGGTCGCTACCCGCCGCCCGAATGTTGGTGAGCTTCTTTTCCTTGGTCGGGTTGACCGACATATCGTCGGAGCGGCTGTTCTCGCCGACGATCATCCCCTCGTAGATCACGTCGCCGGGCGCGACGAACATTTCGGCCCGGGCCTGCAGCCCGTCCAGACCAAAGGCCACCGCCTTGCCGGAAGTCATCGAGACCAGCACGCCGGTGGGCCGGCCTGGAATTTCGCCCTCGGCCGGTCCGTAGCGCTCGAAGCGATGGTGGATGATGGCCGTGCCCTGCGTGGCGTTTAGCAGGCGGGTTCTTATGCCGATGAGTCCCCGGGCGGGAATCGAGAAGGCCGCGTAAGTGTACTCGTCGTGACTGGCCATTTCGACGAGTTGGCCGCGTCGGGCGCCGACCAACTCCATGACCGCGCCGAGCCGGTCGGGTGGGACCTCGACCACCAGGCTCTCGAACGGTTCTTCCAGCACGCCCCGGTTGTTGTGCACGATCACGCGCGGCTTGCCGATCGACATTTCGTAGCCCTCGCGGCGCATCGTCTCGATCAGCACCGAGAGATGCAGCACGCCGCGGCCGGCGACCTGGAACGAGTCGGCGCCGTCCAACGCCTCGACGCGAAGCGCCACGTTCCGCTCCACCTCCTTGGCGAGCCGCTCGCGGAGGTGCCGGGTGGTAAGGTACTTGCCCTCCCGACCGGCCAGCGGCGAGGTGTTGATGCCGAAGACCATCTGGATGGTCGGCTCGTCGACTTCGAGCCGGGGCATCGCCCGGCGGACCAGCGGATCGCTGATCGTGTCGCCGATGGTCACCTCCTCCAGCCCGACCAGCGCGGCCACGTCGCCGGCGGTGGCCTCCTCGACCTGGATGCGGCCGAGCTTGTCGAAAATGTGAACCTCGGCCACCTTGGCCGTGAGCGTCCGGTCGTCGGCCTGCATTACGGCCACCTGCTGCCCCTGGCGGATCGTGCCCGAGGAAATCCGCCCCACGGCAATCCGGCCCACATAGTCGGACCAATCCAAGGTGGTTACCAGCATCTGCAGGGGGGCATCGGGGTCAATCTCCGGGCCGGGAATGGAGTCGAGCATCATGTCCAACAGCGGCCGCATCGAGTCGCTACGCCGGTCCGGATCGAGCGTGGCGTAACCTTCCTTGCTGCTGGAGAAGATGTGGGGGAAGTCGCCCAGCAGGTGCTCGGCGCCCAGGTCCATCAGTAGCTCGAGGGTCTCGTCGATGACTTCGTGCGGTCGGGCGTCGGGCCGATCAATCTTGTTGACCACCACGACCGGCTGAAGTCGGCACTCCAGGGCCTTCGACAGTACGAACCGCGTCTGCGGCATGGGCCCCTCGGCCGCGTCGACCAGCAGCAGGGCTCCGTCGGCCATCCGCAGCACTCGCTCCACTTCGCCACCGAAGTCGGCGTGGCCGGGCGTGTCGATGAGGTTGATCTTCACGCCCCGGTGGTGCAAGGCGATGTTCTTCGCCAGGATCGTGATGCCCCGCTCCCGCTCCAGATCGTTGGAATCGAGGATGCAATCCCCCACCAATTGGCTAGCTCGGAACTCGCCGCTCTGTCGCAGCAGGCAGTCGACCAGCGTCGTCTTGCCGTGGTCGACGTGGGCGATAATGGCGATATTTCGGATGTCGTTTCGACGCATGGAGACACGGGCAGGTGAGTGCGGGGGAATGAGAACCTTTTATTATACCATGACGAGGCCCGTTAGCCGAGGCGTGGTTGGGCGGTTCGGGGCGTCAGGGCGCAGGAACGGGTTTGCGGAACCTCAATGGATCGGTGACACGTTGGTAGCTGAATTCGCAAGAATTCAGACGGATTTACGCTCGCGGGCTGAATTCTTGCGAATTCAGCTACAAACGTGTTCCTGCGTCCGGGGCGTCACGAAGTTTCCTGGACCCTCTTTTGGGGAATTTGTTGCGTGCCGGATGCCGGCTGGTTATACTTCGAGGAAGATGTTTGCCCGACGCACCGGATGGTTGCATCGTCCGATCGGGTGGGCCCTACCAGAAGATCACGCCTTTCGTCCCAAGGAGGACACTTCAATGTTGCGAAGAATTGCCGCGGCGGCCTTGTGTATCGCCGGTTTGTACCTGTTCGCCCAAAGTGCGGATGCCGCCAAGCTCACCGCCGAGCGGTGCGAGAAAAACGTCGTCATCAAGATCGACGGCAAGCTGTTCGCTAAGTACCTCACCGATAACGGTCCCAAGCCGATTGTCTGGCCGATAATTGGCCCCACCGGCAAACCGATGACCAGGGCCTATCCCATGGTGCCCGAGGCGGGCCCACACGAGCGCAAGGACCATATCCACCACCGCTCCCTCTACTTCACGCACGATGATATCAATGGCGTGCGATTCTGGTGCGAGCAGAAGGGCGACCATGGCTGGGTCAAGCACCGCGAGTACCTCAAGGTCGACGAGAAGGACAACAAGGTGGTCGTTGCCACTCTTAACGACTGGCTGGCGCCGGGCAAGGACGGCAAGCCGGGCAAAAGGGTCTGCCAAGACGAGCGAACCCTCACCTTCTTCGTCGACGGCGACACCCGAATTATCGACTTCGACATCGTTATGAAGGCGACCGACGGCCCGGTCCGCTTCGGCGACACGAAGGAAGGCACGATGGGCATCCGCGTGGCCGGCACGATGAAAGAGACGGCCAAGCTGGGCGGCAAGATCGTCAATAGCGAGGGCCAGACCAGCAGCGACGCATGGGGTAAGCAGGCCGCCTGGGTCGATTACCACGGACCGGTCGACGGAGAGACCGTCGGTATCGCCATCCTGAACCACCCCAGCAGCTTCCGTTTCCCAACCTACTGGCACGTAAGGACCTACGGTCTGTTCACGGCCAATCCCTTCGGGCTGAAGAACTTCAACAAGGGTTCCGAGCAGGACGGCGCCTACACGATTCCGGCCGGCAAGTCGCTTGAGCTACGTTACCGGTTCCTCTTCCACAAAGGTGACGAAAAGGCCGGCAAGGTTGCCGAGGCCTTCAAGGTCTACGCGAAGGAGAAGAAGTAGGCAATTGGGCGATTCGTTCGCATGTTTGAGCCGTGGCGTCCTCGCCGCGAGTTCCGACGCGTTACCAATACCCGCCCCGAGGACGAGGCGGCTCCGGAGCCTTGTTAACCTTTCCCCCTCTTCGATCGTGATGTCTCAAGGTCAGATTTTCCGGCTGTTGCAGGATAGGCAAAACGTGCCGTGCTAACGGATTTTTTCGGCCTGCCGAATCTTTAGCGAAGAAAAAAACTCCGGCCGTTAGCGTTGCCCTGGGAGAGCGTATCTGCTTGTGAGAATTGGATTAGCGTCGGGGCAAAAATTCCCTTAATGCGTATATTGCCCAGAACACCCGATTCTAGGGCAAAACATTCCTGCCTAGATTGCCGATAGGTTCCTTTGTCGGCACTCACCCCACTTTCTCTTACCTGCATGGAGCATTGTATCTTACGCACCCTCCGTGCGCAGTCAGGAGAACTTAATCCCGATGTTGATGAGTATCCTACAGTTAGGCAATGTGAACGATCTCCGTGAATACGTCAACGAAACCTTTTGTGATCATTATCAGCTTCAAATCGGTGCTTTTCAAATGACCGAGAAGATCCTGCGACGCGGCGGCAAGCCTTGCGGGATCTATTTCTGCCTGCACGGCCCTCGAGCCGTAAAGTTTTCCGCAATTTGGGAAACGGACCATAACCAGATTCTATTCTATGGGTCCAGCGGGGAACGCTTTCTGAAGACGCAGTTGCTTGAGTCGCCCAGTCTCGAACGGGTTGCCGCCTGAGCGGAGTTGGCAAGTTGGTGGCCGGGGGCTGTCGCCCGGCAAAAAATTTACATAAACGCACATCTATAACGACATGGAGGTTGTCTCATGCTGGTCTTGTCCAGACGAGAAAGCGAGCGAATCAAGCTCGGAGATTCGATCGTGATTACAGTGATCCGCGTAGGCGGGGACAAGGTACGACTGGGCATCGAGGCGCCGCTGGACGTCGTTGTTTTGCGCGAGGAACTAGAGCCGCGGCCAGCCGCCACGCCACTGCTGCCACCAAGCCCGTCGGATCACAGGGCCGTTGCCTGAACAGGGCCGTTGCCTGAACAGGGCCGTTGCCTGAACAGGGCCGTACTCCTCACGCTGGAGCGTGAGGCAGTCACATCACGCTTCAGCGTGCTGAGTACGGTGGACGACACGGCCCGCCAACGGGTGGAGCAACTAACAAGAAACGCAAGCCGCCGGCTTTTGCCGGCGGCTTTTCTTTTGCATTCGCACGGATTTTCGCGCCGGATTTCTAGGCTGTGGAAACCCGAGAGGGGGACGACGAACTAGTCGCGCGGCCGCACCGCGCCGGTTAGCCCGCTGTAATCCGACCGATCCTCGTTATGCCAGAGGGGCATTCCTTGCCGGACCCGTTCGGCCATAACGTCGAGTTTCGCCCGCGATCCGGCCGGCGCCTGGGTGCCGCCGAAATCTTCCGTTTCCATCGGAATAAAGTCTTCGTCGTGCCCGCATTCCAAAATAGCTTCAAAAACGTTCCGCATCAGTTACAACTCCGTCAAAACAACAGGAATTTTAGCTCGACCGCCATTGAACCGTACAGCGACACTCTCTGTACAATTGGATGGCCCAAACCGTCAACGCTTATATGAGAACTCGGATGAGGTGGGATTCAGATCCGATACAGGCTGGGTGACGGTATGAATTACGAATACTTTATTATCCACATATCGCCTCGATAGTCAAGTGTTTGGGCGGAAAATATGGCGAAAATTTTGCAGATTTACCCCCGTCGGGCGAAAAAACGGCCGGCTGCCGCCACTAGACACTTCGGATCGTGCGGAATGACCAAACGGGGCAAGCGGCGGGCTCCTTGCGGGCAAAGTGTCCCGCGGCTATATTCGACACGGCCATGGATTATGGTTTTCCCGACGTAGTGGTCGGGAGTCGGTAGTTTTCAGTAGTCAGTAGTCAGTGATTGGAAACAGCGGCTCTCGCGAGTATTTGGACTGATAACTGAAAACTCCAAATGAGGTGTCGAGTGAGTTGGTTTCAGAGAGAACTCCTGCTGCCGCCGTTTCCCAAGGGATGTCACCCCATCAGCCGGGAAATCGTCACCGCCATGCCCGAGTTGGCCGGGATGGAGGTGGGCCTGCTGCACATATTTATCCAGCACACTTCCGCCTCGCTGACGATCAACGAGAACGCCGACCCCGACGTGCCGGTCGATCTGGATCGGGTGCTGGACACCTTGGCCCCCGGCGATTTTCCCTATCGGCACACCATCGAGGGGCGCGACGACATGCCGGCCCACGTAAAGGCCTCGATAACCGACAGTTCGCTAACCATCCCCGTCCGCAACGGGCAGCTTTGCCTGGGCACCTGGCAGGGGGTCATGCTCTGCGAACACCGGATCCGCGGTGGCCGACGCCGAGTCGTGCTAACCCTGCAAGGAAAACAGAAAACCGATGGCTAAGCGGTCCCGCGGAAACGACTTCCTGCTTGGGCATGGTTCAAATCGACCGTTTCTTGGGTAGCATCTGACAATCCGTGTTAGCCCCGTCGCCCGCGACGGGAATCTAGCGGAAACCGCTTCGCTTTCCGGTCGCAGGCGACCGGGCTAACTGTCAGTGCTACCCGCATTTGAACCAGGCCCCTGCTTGGGCCCTGAAACCCTTACCCGCGGCGGCGGCCGTAGCGCATTAGAACGTAGAAGAAGACGGGAGTCAGGGCGATGCCGAAGGCGGTTACGCCGATCATGCCGCTGAAGACGGCGGTGCCCAGCGAGTGACGCATCTCGGCGCCCGCTCCGGTGCCCAGCAGCAGCGGCACCACGCCCAGAATGAAGGCGAAGGAGGTCATCACGATTGGCCTGAGTCGCAGGCGGGCGGATTCCACGGCGGCCTCGGCGAGCGGCTTGCCCTGGTCGAGCAACTGCTGGGCGAACTCGACGATCAGGATCGCGTTCTTCGCGGCCAGACCGACCAGCACCAGGAAACCGATCTGCACGAAGATATCGACCGGCAGTCGGGCGATGAACATGCCCGTCACGGCGCAGAGCAGGCACATCGGCACGACGAGAATCACGGCCATGGGCAGCTTCCAGCTTTCGTACTTGGCCGCCAGTACCAGGAAGACCAGCGACGAGCCGACGGCGAAGACATAGATCGCCGCGTTGCCGGCCAGGATCTGCAGGTACATGATCTCGGTCCACTCGTAGCTGGCGTCCTTGCTGTCGGCAATCTCCTGCATGATGTTGATCACGTCGCCGGTACTGGTGCCCGGCGCCGGGTTGCCGATGACCGGCGCGGAGAAGTACATATTATAGCGCATGACCATCACCGGGCCACCCGTGTCCTGGATGTCGACCAGCGTGGCCAGCGGCACCATCTCACCGAACTTATTTCGCACCTTGAGTTGCCGCAGCGCCTCCGCCCGGGTGCGATCCTCGGGCTGGGCGAGCAGATTCACCTGCCAGGTGCGACCGAACGCATTAAAGAGGTTGACGAAATACCCGCCCATGTAGACCTGCAATGTGTTGAACACTTCGTCGATGGGGACCCCTACCGACTCGCACTTGGTACGATCGACGTCCAGGAACAGTTGCGGCACGTCGGCACGGAACATGGTGAAGACATCGGACAACCTGGGATCCTGGTTGGCTTCGGCGACCATCGCGTCGGTTTCCGGCTGAAGCGCCTTGAGATCGACGTAGCCACGCTGTTCGATCTGGAGCTTGAAACCGCCCCCGTTTCCCAAGCCCTGGATGGGCGGGGCCCGAAACACTTGCACTTCGGCCTCGTCGATTTGGACGGCGAACCGGCGACGGAGTTCTTCGGCGATTGCCTCGTCGTAGCGTGCCGCCTCGTGCCGCTTGGGAAAGTCGTCGAGGATCACGAAGCATGACCCGAAGTTCGAGCCGTTGGCATTGAGCAGGAACGATTGGCCGGCCACGCCAAGCGTGTGGGCAACTCCGGGGATGCGCTGTTGCTTGTCGTCTGACGGATCACCCAGCGCGATCCGGCCGACGCGCTCTACCACCTGTTGGGTTCGTTGCACCGAGGCTGCGTCGGGTAACTGCACGTTCACCAGCAGGTAGCCCTGGTCCTGCATGGGGATGAAGCCCTTGGGCGCCGCGTTCATCGTCCAGCCGGTTAGCCCAACAAGTGCGCCGTAGACCCCCAGCACCAGCACGCTGTAGCGAATGAGCCTGGCCACGCCGCGGCCGTAGGCGTCGGCTATGCTGTCGAAGATCCGATTGAAGCCTTTGAAGAATCGCGACAGCACTGCGTTGACCGACGGGGTGATGAACCAGCCTAACAAGCCTCCGAGCAGACCGCCGGGCACCGTCAGGCCCAGATAGGTCGCCCAGGACATGCCCTCGCCCTGCACGAGTTCGGCGGGCAGGAACGGCTCGGCGAGCCAGGCCGAGAGCAGTCCGCCCAGCACGACGAATATCCACCAGGGCAGGGCCTCGTGTATTGGGTGGCCGTGCTCGTCCATCTTCTGCTGATTGAAGATCGCCACGGCGCGCGAAGGCGTGAGCGTCATGGCGTTTATCGCCGAAATGATCATCGCCGAGGCGATCGTCAAGGCAAACTGCCGGAAGAACTGCCCTGTCACCCCCGGCATGAACACGGCCGGCAGGAAGACCGAGCAGAGCACCAGCGTGATGGCAATAATCGGACCGGTAATTTCCGACATGGCCTTGATCGTAGCGCTCTTGGGATCCAGACCGAGCGACATCTGCCGTTCGACGTTTTCCAACACCACGATCGCGTCGTCGACGACGATGCCGATGGCCAGCACCATGCCGAAGAGCGTAAGTGTATTCAGGCTGAATCCAAACACGGCCAGCGTGGCGAACGTACCGACCAGCGAGACGGGCACGTCGATCATCGGCAGGATCATCGCCCGCCAGTCTTGCAGGAACAGAAGAACCACGATCGCCACCAGAATCACGGCGTCGCGAAGCGTGACGAAGACCTCCTCGACCGACTCCTCGATAAACGGCGTGGTGTCGTAGACGATTTTGTACTGCAGGCCGTCGGGGAACCGCTTCTCGAGGTCCTTCATCTTGGCCTTAATGGCCTTGGCCACGTCCAGCGCGTTGGAGCCGGGCAACTGAAAGATGGCCAGACCGACCGAAGGCTGGCCGTCGAGTTGGCAAATCTGGTCGTACTGCTGGGCTCCCAGCGTGATTTTGGCCACGTCGCGGAGCCGAACCACCTGGCTGGAGATGTGCCCTTCCTCGCGGTCGCCCTGGTCGGTCTTGATGATGATCTCGCCGAACTGTTCCGGCTTGACCAGCCGGCCCAGCGCGTTCATCGTGAGCTGGAACTGTTGGCCGTCGGGCACGGGTTGCTGGCCGATCTGCCCGGCGGCCACCTGGATGTTCTGCGCCTTGACGGCTCGGACGACATCGGCGGTGGTGACGTTGCGGGTGGCCATCTCTTGCGGATCCAGCCAGACACGCATGCTGTAGTCGCGCTGGCCGAGATAGGCTATGTCGCCCACGCCGTAGATCCGCGCCAACTCGTCTTTCAATTGGATCGTGGCATAGTTCGACAGGTACAGCCCGTCGTAACGCCCGTCGGGCGAGATCAGGTTGACGACCAGCAGGATGCTGGGCGACTTCTTCTTCGTCGACACGCCCTGCACCTGCACCTGCTGGGGCAGTTGCGGCAAGGCCAGGGCCACGCGGTTCTGCACAAGTACCTGGGCCATGTTCAGGTCGGTACCCAACTCGAAGGTGATCGTCAGGTTGTAGGCGCCGTCGTTGGTACACTGCGACGACATGTAGAGCATCCGCTCGACGCCGTTGACCTGCTGTTCGATCGGGGCGGCCACGCTGTCGGCGATCACCTTCGCGCTGGCGCCCGGATACATGGCCGTCACTTGTACGGTGGGCGGCGTGATGTCGGGATACTGTGCGATCGGCAGCATAAAGGCCGCCACGCCGCCGATCAGCACAATCACGATCGACACCACCCAGGCGAAGATCGGACGCTCGATAAAGAATTTCGCGAACATGGGCCCCTCCGCCTCAGTTGCCGCTTTTCGGGGCCGGTTTCTCGCTCGCCGAGTCGCGCCCTTCGCTCGGTGACGGCCGCGGCCCGGTCTGGCTCGGCTTCTTCGCGGCGGTGGCCGCCCCTCGCGCCTCGACCCGCGTGCCGGGTCGCACCCGTTGCAGTCCGCCCTTGATAATCCGGTCGGAACTGGTGATGCTGTTGACGGTCTTCTTGCCCTTGTCGCCGTTGCTGGCAACTCGCAGGCCGTCTTTGGTGCTGACCATCTTCTCCGGAATGACAACCTGTAGCTGGTCCGCTTGCTCTGGGCCCGGCGTAACGGGGCGGCGCCGAACGATGTTGTTCCGATCAACTACCAGCAGGTACTTGTCTCCCTGGTCGGTACACAGGGTCGACTGTGGCACGAGCAACGCCTTGTGAGGAAGGCTGACCGGCAGGCGGACTCGCACAAACAGCCCGGGCGTCAGCAGCGGGATGGATCCCTTCCGCATGGGCGGGTTGGGGATCTTGGCACGAACTTGAATGGTCGCCGTTGAGATGCCCATTTGGTTGTTGACGAAGTCGATTCGGCCTTTGTGTGGGTAGCGGTCGCCTTCGTCGGCCAGCCCGACATGCACCTCGAAAACGCCGCCTTTCTGGGGCGGGTTCACCCCGTCGCGCCCCATCATCCGCTGTACGCGAAGCATGGTCTGCTCGTCAACGTCGAAGTAGACGTACATCGGGTCCTGCGAGACAACGGTCGTTAGCAGGCTGAAGTCCTGTTTGACCAGATTGCCGATGTCCAGCAGATTACGCCCGACGATGCCGTTGATCGGTGAGAGAATGTCGGTGAACTCAACGTCCAGCCTGGAGGATTCCGAATCGGCTTGTGCCGCCGCCACCGAGGCTTGGGCTTCGGCTTGGGCGGCCGCATAGCGATCGATATCCTGTCGGCTGATGGCGCCGGGTGTTTTGGCAACCTCCAGGGCGCGTTGGTAGTTGGCCTTGGCCAGACCCAGCCGCGCCTCGGCCAGTTGCACTCGACTGTCGGCTCTATCCAACGCCGCTTGGTAGGGCCGGGGATCAATCTTGAACAGCCGGGTGCCCGTCTTCACCATCGCCCCGGACTTGAAATCCACGGAATCCAGGTATCCGGTCACGCGCGACTGCACGTTGACCGACTCGACGGCCGCCGTCCGGCCCGTGAAGTAGGCGTAGTCAGTCACCTCGCGCACGACGGGGCGCATCACGCGAACCGAAACGGCTCGATCCTCGACAGGCTGGGACGACCGGTCACAGCCGATGGCCGACAACAGGACCAAACATAAAAAGGCGAATTGGGACGTTCCGCGGTACACCATCGGATGCAATCCACGCATTGCGGGGGGTAAGGTGGGGGGGCGTTACGTGCAATTGGAAGGAATACTGAATCATAGGTTGCAGAAATTGGCATGGTTCAAAGACGTGTAACAGTTAGCCCGGTCGCCTGCGACCGGCCGGAGCAAACGCTTGAATCAGCCAAACCCGTCGCGGGCGACGGGGCCAACACGAAGTTCAAGCAAGACGGCGACCAATTGACCGTCACTTGCACCGGCTTCCCCCAAGGCACCAACACCGTGGTCCGCGTGGTGCGGTTGACGTAGGATGATGGCGTTGGGTGCCACTGGCTCCGCCAGTGAAATACAGATCGGAGCTTGCTCGTTGTTGCGCCAGGAAGTCGCTTTGCGCAAGTGCGGATGCCCGCTTGTGCGGCCACAAATCGGTAGACGCGGAACGAGCATCAGGAATGCGAACGAACAAGCTCCGGGCTAATCAGCACTGGCGAGACGCCAGTGGCACCCGAAGTAGCCTCGCCCTCCCATTGTCATCAACGGGAACGGTTCAGTTTGGCCCGCTCTTCCGCTTCCTGCTTGCGGATTTTGCGGGCGGAGATGCTGCGGAATTCCCAGGGAAGCTGCGCGTTCGGCGGGAGTTGGTCGAGTACTTGCTTGAGTCGGGCGTGGGCCGCGCGGGCGTGCCGGTCGGTTAGCGGCCGGGTGGACAAATCGTGCTGTTCTAGCGGATCCGCTGCCAGGTCGTGGAACCGGCCCGTCGAATAGAGCTTAAACCGCTCGCCCCGGACGACGCGGGTTTTGTAGTACTGCGACAGGCACCAGGGCCGCCACGGTTCGTCGGCCGGTTTGCCCAGCAGTTGCGGTGCGAAGGAGCGGCCGTCGATGGTCGGCCCGTCGGGTAACATGGCGTCGGGAAGCTTCGCGCCGGCCAACTCGGCCAGCGTCGGTAGGATGTCGGTCGCGTCTAGCAGGTCGTCGCTCTCTCGACCGCCGGGCACCAGGGCCGGGCAGTTGACGATCAGCGGGACGTTGATCCCCCGTTCGGTCAGCGAATAGATCCCCTCGCCGGAAATCATGCCATTGATCCGGCCGCCCAGACTATGGGCGTCGCCCTGGTCGGTACCGTTGTCGGTGCCGTTATCGACCACGATGAAGACGATCGTATTGTCCCTCAGCCCGAGTTCGTCGAGCGACTTGACCAACAGCGCGATTTGCCGGTCGGCGTAGCGGATCATGCCCACGAACTGCTCGCGGGGCGTAAGCTCACGTCCCTTGTTCAGCGGCGTGGGCACGACCGGGATGTGCGTCAGAATGGTCGAGAAGTAGGCGAAGAACGGCCGATCCCGATGCCGCCGCATGTAGTCGATCAGGTACTCGCGGAAGATATCCGGGCCGAAGCGGCCGGCCGTGTCGAGCCGGCGACCGTTCTGGATTACGTAAGGGTCCCAGTATCGTTTCTTGTGTGCCGGGTGCCCCTTCTTGCCTTCCGGGAAGATGCAGTATTCGTCGAAACCGTGCTGCTTTAGGGCGTCCTTCTGGGCCGGGTCGAACAGATCGTTGATCTGCCACTTGCCCGATATGCAGGTGGCGTAGCCGGCCGAACGCAGCACCCGGGCCAGGCAAACCTCGCGACGCCAGTCGAAATAGCCGCCGCCGTAAATTGCCGGGTCGTGATGCGTATGCCAGCCCGTGCTGAACGGATACCGCCCGGTAAGTAGCATCACCCGCGTCGTGCTGCAAACGGGCGTAACGTAGAAGTCGCGGAACTTCACGCCCGAGCGTGCCAGCCGGTCGATGTTGGGCGTCTCGTCCTCCTGGCTGCCGTAGCAACGGAACCAGTCCTTGCCGAGATTATCCAGCAGAATGAAGAGAATATTTGGCGGGCGAGTCGTCGCTTGCGTCGTATTCTGGGCAACGGCACTTGGGCCGCTCGATAACACGATCAGAATCGCGGCCATAGCCGTGTATGTGATTGCCCTGGTCGGGCCGGTTCGGTTGAGGCAACTCGCTTGCATGGCGATGCTCCGCTGGACCTTGCTCTGAATAACGACAATCCAGACATCATGTTAATCCGATCGACACCCCGATTGAATCCCCCCCGCGCGCGAAATCGTCGCAAGTACTTGACTCCGCACACATTGCCCCGCCATCCTAGCCGCGTCCCGCGAGGAGTCACCTCCCCAGGCAGGGAGGTTTTGTGTAGAATTATAGTCGGGTGTTAGAGAACATGAAGTGATAGACCCACCGAACGTTCGGCTAGGAGGACGTCATGGCAAGCGTTTATATTGAGACGTCGATTGTCAGCCACGCAGCCGCTTGGCCAAGTTCCGATCTCAATGTCGCCACGTTACAGATACAAGCTCGCGACTGGTGGCGAATGGAACGTCCAGGATTCGATCTGGTGACATCTCAACTGGTCGTCAACGAAGCGTCAGCGGGGGATCCCAGTGCCGCCGTCGAGCGACTGAAACTGCTTCACGGTATCCCCTTGGTGCCAATTACGGAAGAAGTCCGGGAAATCGCCAGGGCATTGATGTCACCGTCGTTGATGCCCGCAAAGGCTGCCGCGGATGCGTTGCATGTTGCCGCTGCCGCGTTCGCGGGTGTAGAATACTTGCTGACACAGAATTGTCGGCATATTGCCAACGCACATACGCTGCCACGGATGTATGCAATTCTTGCCGACCGGGGATACGGCGGTTTACTCGTATGTACGCCAACCGAGTTCTTAGGAGATGCACACGATGTCGAAAAATCCGATACTTGACAATTTGCGCAAAACGCGCGAGAGATTGCTCGCCGAATCCGGCGATACCCTGGACAGCTTGGTCGCCCAATTGCAGCGGGACGAGCGGCAATCGGACCGAGAGTTCGTAAGCCCGAAAGGCCGAACAACCGATAGCACTGGCGCCGCCGAAAGCGAGGTTCCCGATGGCGAACCTTCTCCGGCTACCCAGTGAATCCGGGCGTTCGCCGGGATGGCAATGAAGAGACCATGGTGCAAGGACGAGTAGCTAGTATGATCCTATTGGGGACGCGACATGAGCACTGACTTCAATTCTGAAATCCAGGCCGAAATCAAGAATCTTGAACCGGACGCCCAGCGTCGCGTTCTTCAATACGTGCGCTCGCTGAAGCGGGGCGATGCCGACACACGTGGAACCGTGGTCGCTGATTTTGCCAGCGCCATTCCGGCAGATGAGCTAGAACGTATTAGTGCGGCGATCACGGAGGGATGCGAACAGGTGGATCTGAATGAATGGCCTTAACCGCAAATCATGGTGAAGGCCTTGCTTAGGACGTACTAATCGGATACTCGCCGCACTCCCGCAACGTTTCAATCATTGCCATGAAGTTCTCCGGCTTGACCGAGGAATGGATGCTGTTGGAGCTGGAGAGGCAATAGCCGCCGCCGGGCGCGGCCGTTTGGATTGTCTGGCGGGTAACGCGGCGGACCTCCTCGACGGGCGCCTGGCTCAAGATGTATCCGCAATCGATGTTGCCGACGACGGCAATCCGGTCGCCGTACTTCTCCTTGATCAGTCCGATATCCATGCCGGCCGGCGGTTCGATCGGGTTCAGCGCGTCGATGCCCGTCTCGATCAGCATATCGATAATGCCCATGACGTTGCCATCGGTATGCTTGACCACGTACGCACCCGCCTCGTGTGCCGCCTTGACGCAGCGTTTCAGCCCGGGAAAGATGAACTCTCGGAAATGCTTGGGCGACATCAACGTGGAGTTCTTGTCGGCGTAGTCGTCACCGAACACCACGATGTCCATTCCCAACGCCACCATCCGCTGCATCGCCCGAATATCGTGGCTGAGCGTCATCTCGATCAGTTCGTGGACCAGCTTGGGATTATCGACCATGTCCATGAGGAACTGGGTGGTGCCGCGGAGGAAGGCCGGGTTGAAGAAGGCGTCGCGGCAGATCGTGGCCGTCGCCTTCTTGCCCTTGTAGCGCTCGACCACCTCGGGGATGCTGCCCACCACGTCGTCGGCCTCGGGGTCGGGTGGCTGATAGGTTTTCAAATCCTCGGGTGTTTTGATGGGGCCTTCGATGGGTGCCGGCGTGCTCTCCAGGCCGAAGGCCCGAATCACGCCCCACTTGTCGCGGAACAGGCCTTTTTCCTCGTCGATGAAATCGACGTTCTCCCGGCTCCAGGAACTGCGGTTCTGGCTGACGGTATCCTGGCCGATCCAGTCGTTGAACTGGAAGTAGTCGCAACCGGGCAGCAGCGATTGCATCACTTTCTCGTCGATAACGCATTCGAAGTAGGGCACCCGGTCCGGCTGGCGCCGCTCCAAGGCGGCAATCACGCGCTCCCGTGAATTCATGCTCGTGGCTCCTGTTGGCGGGACTACCGCGCCGGTCCAGCGGCACGGTCCCAAACGGCCTGTTGGCGATTACGTGGCTCGATATCCCAACAGCCTAATGGATAGGCGGTCGCCTGGCAAGCAATGCGGGGCGGGGGTGAATATCCACCAGCCGCGACAGTCGCTACAGGCGAGACTTCCCGCCCGATGCAATCGCAACATTCGGAAGAGTTGGCCCGTCCGCCGCGAAATAACCGTTATCAACACGCGCCACCTGAAGTCGGCCGCCCGATTAACTCGATAAAACGATTGAGGCGTCGGCTTCGGCCGCGCCGCGAGTCCTACCATCAGCGGACGGACCTGATAAGAGATTGGCCAATGGACATTACGCGAAACCAATGGTTCATGGCGGGCCTGGTGCTGCTAATGCTGGGTCTCCAACTCCGCATGGTCTACTCCTATACGCTCACGCCGGAATTCACCAAGATACTGGCCGAAAGGTCCGGCCATCCGATGGCCGCGGCCGCCGATTCGACGGACACCCTGTTGGGTGCCGAGACGAAGTTCGCCAGCAAGACTTTCCAGCCGCCCGAATGGATCGGCTGGGCCCTGCTCTCCCTCGGCGCCGTGTTAGTCCTGCACAGCCTGGCCATGCCCAGGCCTAGCTAGTTCCTTGCGTTGCTACATGCGCGCCGTGCGCACATGTTTCCGGGTTTTCTTGGGTTGCGGGCGCAGCTAGCAATAGGGATCGAGATTGGTCCGCCCGCCACTGCTCCGCACTACCAACCCCGAAGCGACGTCCGTTCGGACGAGAAGAAGCGACTGCCGGTGACTTGTTCGAGGCGGTCGCGGGCGGAGCTGTAGGAGCGGATTCGTACCGTGCTTTGGCTGCTTTCCAACACGCCTTGACCCGGTATGCTCAGCCGCGCGTGGACCGTGCCCTGGGCCGACCACTCGGAGTCGAATTCGGGATGGACGTTTTGGAACGGCAAGCGGTAGCTGGCCAAACCATGCTGAAAGTCGGACTGCCGAACCCGCTCGGTCCATCGACCGATCCTGGAGAACGACTGCCCGCCGCGAGCACGGCCGGGCGATTCGGCGATTAGCCGGACCTGGAGCGTGCCGCGGACCGGCACCGCTTGGCCATTTTCGTCCAGCGCACTGACCTCCAACATCAGGCCGTCGCTGGCCACGTCGGAATCCCAATTAGCCACCCAGGCCTCGATCACCAACGTCCGCACGCGGCCGGCGTCAGCAGGGGACTGGTCCATTTTTCGGCCAATTGGTGTATTTCTGGAACGATCGTTGGCCGAAAACATGGACCTGTCCCCTTCCGTGGCGTCATCGGCACCGGCAGGGCCCTTGAGCACGATTTCAATGCTACCGCCCGCCGGCTTCGATTCCTTGGGGTGCTGCTTCCTAAACAGCCCGACCGCTTCCCGGAATTCCGCGCCGGAGAATGTTCGCTCGGCAATCCGCACCTCGGCTATCTCTTCCCAGCGAATCGGGCGCTGTAGCGAAGCCGTCGGCTTACCCCAACGCAGCCAGAGGCGTTTTGGGTCGGTTTCGGGATCGAGTTGCGCGGTGTACGCGCGGCCGCTGGTCAACTCAACCGTGACCGGCTCGCCCGACTGCTCGGCTGCCGTCATCTGGCCGATCGACTGGCTCGGCAGGCTGGCCGTGAATAGTCCGCACAGAAGGATGATCGATAGTTTCGTTTTCATCGGTAACCGGGGTGCCAGAGAGCACATTGTGAAGAGGCGGAAGCTTGATGATCCGTGCGATGCCTATTAGGCAAACCGTGTGCCCAGCATCTCAATGGAACCGCCTGTCGCAACGGAAACCCTAGCCAGTTAAGCACTTAGGTGAATTCCCGCGTGCCGCCGACCGTTGCACTGGACGGCCGGACCGGTTGCGTTGAATCATCATGTTGCCAAAAGCCAACCGGGCGCAGGAACACGTTTGTAGCTGGATTCGCAAGAATTCAGCCCGTGAGCGTAAATCCGTCTGAATTCTTGCGAATTCAGCTACAAACGTGTCACCGATCCATTGAGGTTCCGCAAGCCCGTTCCTGCAAAAGCCAACCCGAGCCGGCCCGGGATCCGTGCAGCCGGCGTTCGCGTCTCTGTTCGGGTGGTATGGCCGGCGGCGGATTGCGTCACGTCGGCACGCCCGGACCTCCGAAAATGGATCAGTCGGGCAGCTTGATTACGAGCCAGGAAGGATTGACCATGGAACCGCGAGTTTTTGCGCCACTTCCGCCGACGACGACCGGAACCGGGCGGTTTCCCGGCCGTACTCTGCTGGCCACGATCCTGCTGATGGCAGGCGGAACTCTTCTCTGGGCACAGGTTGCCGACAATTCGGCCGATAAGTCGGCCGATACGGGGGCCGAAAAACGTATCCGCGAAGGCAGCGAGATCGTCGATCTGGACGGGCATTTCCGGGTCAGCGGCGATCGGGTGAGTTTCTTCTCCGCCGACGGCAAGAGACGGCTGGTGGGGCTGGAGAACCTCAACCTGCAACGCATTGCCCGGACAATCGCCGACGATCCGAGGCAACTGCGTTGGAAAGTCAGCGGCACCGTTACCGAGTACCGTGGAGCCAACTTCCTGCTCATCCGGCAGGCAATCCTCGCAGCGGACCCCGCCCTCGGCAGGGGGCCGCTACAGCCTGGCGGAGGTGTGCCGGTTTCCGCGCCGTCGCCTTGACACCCACCCCGCTCGGCATATGATATGTGGAGTTACGCCACGCACGGTCTGAAATTGCGATTCCGCCACGACCGCGAAATAGGCTGAAAACGCAGTCTTCAGGCGCGGGGTGCCACTGCTGGCTTGCCCAGCAGTGTCTTGGCGGCGATTGTACTTCGCACT
>CAZDHN010000001.1:4390-39011 GCA_964505115.1 uncultured Planctomycetaceae bacterium | reverse complement strand
TGTTGGCCAACTAGGTGTTTCCCGTCCTGGCCGGCTTGGCGTTGATGCCGATGGCGTTGGGGCTGCTCTGGCTGGAGTTGGTTATCCTCTCGCACTTGTTCCGCGAGGTCGAGTACGAGCACCCGGCGGCAAGTTTCGGAGGCGGGTAGTCTTGGTGCGACCGAAGCCACAACCAAGCGGGACGGTTACGAAAGACCGTCGAGTTTTCATTGATGTTTTGGGGTAGCGAAAAGACATCGTCGTCGCCGAATTGGTGATGCAAAAACACAACCGTCCGGTTCGCCCGGCGGCACGACGGAAAGAAGCAAAGTTCAGAACTGACAAGGGGTTACGAATACAGCTTCACCCAAGCCGCTTGACTGGTCCGCTAGTTGCAACGAGGATGGCGGGAGAGGCCGATTGTTGGATGGGGGCATGTTTGCGTGAGATTTTTTCGAGATTAACACTCGACGGTAGAAGATAAAACCCGAGCACCTCTACGAGCGCCACGGAACCATCATGGATTTTTCACCTTCCGGTAGTAAGTCAGACACATTGAAGGATACCCCGTCTTCTTCTTCGGAGAAGACCCGGGACGCGGGCGCTCTGATGACGTTGGGCGACTACCACGCCCAGCCCGTCGACGGCACTCCTCGACCGGATATCCTTTCGTTGACTCCACGCCCCATCGACTTGCTTTACGCCTTACGTCGCCGCTGGAAGTGGGCGTTGGGACTGGGCGTGCTCTGTGCCGCGGTGGCGGTTGCCGCCGCCTGGCTGCTGATCCCGGTCAACTACACGGCCACCGCCTGGCTGCGAATTGCCACGTCGAGACCGCGAATCATCTTCAAGACGAACGAGGACAACGATCTGCTCAGTCATCGCAATGCCCAGGCAACGTTGATGACCAGTAAGTTCGTGCTCAACGCCGCTTTGCGCAAGCCGGGCGTGTCGCAGTTGCCAGACATCCGCAACGAGCGAGATCAGGTTTCCTGGATGCAACAACACATTCGGGTGTCGTTTCCGGGCGGCTCGGAAATTTTGCAGATTGCCATGACGGGCGAGGATCCCGGCCAGTTGGTCAAGATGGTCAACGCGGTCAAGGACGCCTACATGGAAGAGGTGGTGGCCGTCGAGCGTGAAAGCCACTTGCGGCGCAAGCGCGTGCTGGAGCAAAGCTATCAACGCAACCTGGAACAGATCAAGAAGAAGAATTACGTCTACCGCGAGTTGGCCGACCAAATTCTTGCCAGCGATTCGGAGGCAGCCAAGGTCAGGGAAATCCACGAGTTGGAGACCTTGGCCAACCTGCGCGATCGGGTTAACCAGTTGCGGGGCGAGATCGGCGGCAAGAAGCAGCGGATCACCTTGATGCAAGCCCGACTGGATCACTTCAGAAAGAAGGGCGGCGAAGAGGGCGAAGAGGCAGGAGAGGAAGAAAAGGCAGAAGACAAAGAGAAGCAGGGAGAGATCGACAAGGAAACCATGATTGACCGTCTGGTGGAGAATACCCTGCATCAGGATCCCTGGCTTGCCCAGGCCAAGAGCCAAGTAACCGCCATAGAAGCGGCCGTTTTCGAGGAGCGGCTTCGCGCTGCCCGCCCCGATCTACCCAGCCTTGTACGCATGGAAGAAAAGCTCAAGGCCCTGGTCGAGGAGATCCTCCGTCGCGAGGCTGAGATGCGGCCGATCATCAGGGAGAGTATTGGCGAGCAGTTGGCCGCGGGAATCGACTTGACCTCCGGAACGCCCCAGGCGCCGACTCGCGAGACCATCGAAGACATCGAGATCGACCTATCGGTACACGAGAAAGAACTGGAAGTCGCCCTCGAAGCGTTCACCGCGGCCGCCTCGGAAGCGGAGAAGAACGGCGCCTACTCGGCGGAGCTTGAATCGAAGAAATCCGAGTTGGAGCGGCTCAAGACGATGACTGGCAAGATGGGCGTCGAACTCCAGCAGTGGGAGATCGAATTGGCCGCCGCTCCCCGAGTAACTCTGCTGGAAGCGGCCAGTGTACCGCGAACCAGCGACATCGAGAAGAAGTATAAGAAGGTGTCCTTCATCGGCCTGACCGCGTTTGCCCTGGCCGTATTCGGCGTCACGGCAATCGATTTCCTCTCGCGGCGAGTCAATTCGCCTTCCGAGGTTGCCTATGGGCTGGGCGTGCGCGTGATGGGCGACGTGCCGCTGATTTCCGGTCGTTCCGGACGACATCGAAGAACGCTCAGCGGATCGGCGTCGACTCCTCGCGAGGGTATGCTCGCCGAGTCGATCGATAATATCCGCACCGCCCTGTTACATCGGGCGGCCAGCGAGTCGATCCGCTCGGTAATGGTAACCAGTTCGCTGGAAAAAGAAGGAAAGACGACCGTCGCCAGCCAGTTGTCGGCCAGTTTGGCCCGATCCGGCCGGCGCACGTTGCTAATCGACGGCGACCTTCGGCGACCGACGGCCCACCGACTGTTCGAGTTACCGGTCGGCCCGGGGCTCAGCGAACTCCTCCGCGGCGAGGCCGAACTGGAAGAAGTGCTTCGCCCAACCCGCGTGGCCGGACTGTGGATGATCCCGTCCGGTAAGTGCGATGCGGAAGCTGTCCAGGCACTGGCCAAGAACGCCATTGCCGACGAATTCAAGCAACTCCGAGCGGAGTACGACTTCATCGTGATCGACTCCGGCCCCGTGCTGACCGATGCCGACGCACTACTGTTCGCACAGTACTCCGACGCGGTTATCCTCTCCGTGCTGCGAGACGTGAGCCGGGTACCACGCGTGTTCGAGGCCTGTGAACGGCTGCGGGCGGTGGACGCCAAACTATTGGGCGCCGTGGTCAACGGCATGAGCATGGGCCGCTACTACCGATCCTACTACCGGCCGTACACGATCCGAGTGGAATCGTCGACCTGATCTCCGGAAAGCGGATTAACTCAAACACCTGGCAGCCTAGATGAATCGCTTCAGTCGTTACATGCCGCTGATTGTACCTTCGGCCGTGGCCGTCGTGCTGATCGTCCTCTGTTCGATCGTCCAGGGCCTCTGGACGGATCGGTGGTCTTCCACCGTCTCGGAGAAGCTGCGGGAATTCGCCGACGCCTTCGAGGAAATCCCCATGATCGTCGGCGACTGGGAAGGCGATGTCAGCGGCGAGTCGAGTGAGCGAGAACTGGAGGCCGCCGGAGCGGTAGGACATCTGTCACGAGTCTACCGAAATCCCAAAACCGGCCAGACCATTTCGGTCTACATGATCTGCGGTGCCTCGCGCAACGTGGCCATCCATACTCCGGATGCCTGTTATCCGGGCGCCGGCTTCCGACCGGAAGGCGAAAGCCATAAGTATTCGGTCCAGACCGGCTCCTCGCAAGTGGAGTTCTTCACCAATGTGTTTCTTCGCGAGAATCCAACGGGATCGCAACGTCTGCGTCTGTTCTGGGCCTGGAATGCGGACGGAACCTGGGAATCACCCGCCTGGCCGCGAATGAAATACGGCGGTCGTACCGCGCTGAACAAGATGTATCTTATCTGTCCCACCCCACACGGTCAGACAACCGACAAAAGCCCCGCCTTGGAATTCGCCGACCTGTTCATTCCGGAGGTCAATCGGGCCCTGTTCCCCGATCAGGCGGAGGAACTCGCCGTGCCCCTTGCCACCAAACCCAGCGCCCAACCGGCCAGCCCCAAGCCGGAGCCCATGCCGGAGCCCGTCCCCGTCCAACCCATGCCGGAAGCCGCACCCGATCAACCCAAAGCGGATCCCGAGCCCGTCCAGCCCGAGCCGGCCGCCAAGCCGGATCAGCCCAAGCCGGCCGCCGCCGAAGAACCCAAGGCGGGTTGAGCGCATCCGGATTAGATGTAGCGGTTTCCACGCTTTCGGAACTGCAAGGACGTAGCGCCCGGAGCCCCGCAATCCGCTCTTCGCCCAATTCTTTGAGGCATGCTTCAGCGGACCACTAATTCCAAAGGCTGGCGGCCGTTGGGTTTACGTCCGAACCCGTCGGGCAGCAGGGTGCCGTTTTGAGGTCGATTTCCGCACGTAACCCCTTGCCACCAAACGGTTTTGAATTGTTGGACGGCGTTTTGCCCCAAAACGCCCGTCGCGTCGGCCAAGACATCGCCCCAAAACCGTTGCCGGCGCGAGACTTGCGTCGCGTCACTCCCGGCGAATATTTTTCCGCCGCCGTTTCTCACTGCTCCGCGCTACAAGCCCGTGAACGCTCGTTTGCCCGACACGCCTTTCCCTCAGCCCCCGGCTTTGCCGGGGGACGGGCGGTACTACGAACGCACGTTGATTTAAACTTCGCCCAATCCCCCGGCGAAGCCGAGGGCTGAGGGAAAGAATCGCGGCAGCGCTCGTCGCCGCCCCGTCCGTGTTTCCGAATTGCCAAAGACCAGCGTCGGGTGCCAACCGTCGCGCAGCGTACAACCGTATCAAATCACCGGCCGAATTTCAAGCAAACTTTTTGGCCACTTTGAGTGATGAGCTGTGAGTGATGAGCTTTGAGCAATGAGCTTTGAGCCTCTTTTGGGCGACGGCCTTCCTTGGCTCACGGCTCACATTTCCCCCCAAGCGACAACCTCTTCCCCCTGCTTGTCATGAACTGGGGTCAGGCCGTCGTTTGACGTTAGGCTAGGGTGGCGTTTGTACGACGGGGTGAAAAATGCTGCGTGCGCTCGGGAAGTCGACGAGGACGCCGATCGGCGGCGAGCGGATATCCGGCAGTTGGCGGCAAGAGAGCTTTGAGCCATGAGCTTTGAGCGTTGAGCCTCTTTTAGGCGACGACCTTCCTTGGCTCATAGCTCACTGCTCATAGCTCACTGCTACTTTCCCCCTACCGCCAGCGCATCGGCAGCGCCTTCTTGCTCTTCTCCCATTCGGCCTGCATGCGGTCGAGTTCTCTGAAGTAGAAGCCGATGTAGTCTTGCTCGTCGGACTTTCGTAGGGGCCAGCCGGGGTAGGCCCAGCGGCAGCGGCCGTTTAGGCGCAGCATTACATCCAGTTGGTCGTGAAGGTCGCAGGCGGCGGTTCGCCAGAGGGCGCGACGCTCTTCGACGGTCAAGCGTTTGCCCGCCGGCGGGACGGGTTCGGCCAGGCCACGCTTGAGCATCTTGTCGCCCTTACGATGGCGACCGACGGCCGGCCTGCCGAGTTATCGAGCACGCAGGCCTTCTTGCCGCCATGGACCGGCTCGTCGACCGTCTGCAAGCTTCTGTTCCAGCCCTCGTTACCCTCCTCGAATCCACCGTTTACGACGAGGTTTCCCCCAACCGTTTTTGGCCCGTCCCCCTCGACCCCAATAGCCGAGCCGGCAAACCAAAACGCGACGGCCATAAGCCCGATAGTTCGTAGTAGCACGATATTTCTCCTGTTGTCCTTGAAGTGGCATGTCAAGTTTAGCCGGTGGGCTTGCCCGCCGCGTTGGGCGGTATCAATACGATCAAACACAAACGCGGCGGGCAAGCCCGCCGGCTAAACGACTAAGCCGCCTCATCGTCCTCCGCCGGCACAGGCACAGGCGCAAGCGCAGCCGGCGCAAGCGCAGCCGCCGCCTCCGCCACCCCCGCCGCCGCTTGTGGAGATTTCACCGAGTGCCTGGAAGAACTCGCCGGTGAGGCTGTCGGCGCCGCTGAGGTCGACGAATCCGCCCGAGGGCGTGGCGATGTTAAGCGAGCCGGGCGCGATGGCCGAGGCCATGCTGCCCATCGTGTTCTCCGTCCAACCGGCGAACGAGGCGGCCACGTCGCCAAAACTGGTTTGGCCGGGGATTCTTGAAGCCGCGCCGCCGCCGATGGAAGAAGTCGTCATCGGGCCGCGAGACCAGATGGGCCGATACGGCCGGCCGTAGGTGAAGACGGTTGGGTAGGCGTCGTCCATCAGCAGCCACTCGAAGTTCCGGTCCAGCGCCTTCTCGCGCTGCGGTATGTCGCCAATGGCGGCGGCCTGATCCATTGCTCGCTTGATAATCGAGCGGTAGTAGTCCCGCGTGTCGGACAGGTCGAACCCCTTCATCCGCGCGGCGGCACGTTCCAGCAGCCCTTTCATCGGCACGCCGAAATTGAGCTCCTTGACCGGCTTGCCCGGGTTGCTCTCGAGCAGGTAGATGAACGGGTGCTCGTACTTGTGGATGACGAACCCCCGCTTCTGCCCGACCTTGCGGTAGAACTTGGCCCGGTCCTTATCAGTAGTCAGCAGTTTGCCTTTCTCGATCGTGAAAGCGTCGGCCACCTCGACCGCCAGTGGGTCGGCCTGAACCTGGCGGAGTATGCCCTTCTTCAGCATTCCGAAAACAACCAGCGAAAGCACCTTGGCGATAGGCAGTTCCAACAGCGCGGCGGCCTCGGGCGCGGTCAAACCACGCTTGATCCCGCCTCCTTCAACTTGGGCGATTGGCGGCATGTAGCGGGTTTTGCGACGTCGCAGGAACCATTCGTTGACGAAGACCAGGCAGACGACGGTCGGCAACAATGCCAAATGCCAGCCGGGACTTACGTAGAAGACCGCGGCACACACAATCGACAACACGAAGAAGACCGAGAAACCGGTCCAACTGGAGAAGCGGAAGAAAGCGAAACCGAACATCAGGAAGAAGAAGATTGCGGCCCAAACACGGGCTTCGAACGATTCGCTGAACCACTTCACCAGCAGGCCGAGCTTGGTTATCTTCACCACGCGCGTCATCTCGCGTTTGGGAAACGACACGCCCACCATGTGCGGCCCGGTCAGCCGATCGGCCGGCCAGTCCCAAACCAGCACGGTGCGATCCTGGAAGAGGGCCTTCTGGCTGAACGACCGAGAGTGGTAGAGGGCTTCGTCGGGTTTGACGCCCCCCGGCAGGTGGACCGCCACTTTGATGTGCGTGTTGCCGATCACGTACTGCTCGCCGAACCAGGTTGGCGTGATTCGCAACGAGGCGAGCTCCTCGTTGGTCGTATCCTGGAAGACCATGTTGGGCATCTCGAACTCGACGTGCAGCTTACCCGACCGGCCCGGGCCGATCGTCCGGATGCCCATATGCACTTCAAAGCCGGGCGTGACGACTTCCGAGTCGCGAATGTCGCGGAGCTGTAAGCCGTCGGACGAGGCCCTGATGTTGCTCAGATTATAGCCCGAGTGGGGCACGCCGATATCGACGATGTCGATCGCGTGGGCGCCGCCCCTATTCTGGAAGGTGATGTCGGAGACGATCCGCAGCGAGGCGTCCGGCTTGACGAAGACCTGCATTTCCAGTTCCGGCACGCCAAACAGATAATCCTGCCCAGCGGCCGCGGCGGTTGATATCAGCAGCAGAACGGCCGCGGAGAGTAATCGAGCTTTTGTGCAAAACATCGTGTGACGTCCTTTAGACTGTTACGGGTCAAGTCTTGCGCAAGATGGCAAGAAGTTGGAAACGTTCATGATGGTTCCGGCTTGTCTCGGTTAAGTTCAACTTTGAGAAAGTGCTTCCGCCCAGCCGGCCGGGTTGCGGGGGCAGTCGGCGGCGCAGATGACCAGGCCGGGGCAGGACTCGCAATGGGTGTCGGTCTCCACGCGAGAGCGATAGGCGCGGAAAACTTCGCTCCGCTGGATCGACGCCCAGTCGTCCGTCAAGAGGTTGCCGGCCGAGCGGTACGGGCCCCGGGCCGGTATTACGCGGCCGTCGGGCTCGATCCGCACGGCGCTATCGCCCGATGTGCGCGGGCCGCGGCAAGCCTGATCGGCAAGCGGGCTGTTGGGATCGAAGCGCAGGGGCGGATACCAGAGGAACCGCACGGCGTACTCCTCGGCCGATTCTTCAACCAGCCGGCCCGCCTCGACCAGTTCGTCGGGGCGAAGCTCTCCGGCCGATGACTTGTCGTCCGTCGTGGCCAAGGCGAAGAAGCAAGCGTTGCCGACCCCGGCCGACGATAGCCAGTCGAGCGTCTCTTCGATCGTCTCCAACGTTTGTTCGACCAGGCCGATTTGGGCCACCGGGCAGACTTCGTTCCGCTGTATCTCCTCGAACGCCCTAACCGCCCGTGCGTGATCATCCCGACCGGCCAGCGAGTCGTGGACCTCTGCCTCCGCGGAGAAGAACGGCAGGTCGACGTGGTCGACTCCGGCGGCTGCCAGATCGGCGACCAGCGAGCCGGTCGCCAGGTCGCTCGCCCTAATCCGCACGCCCGCTATCAGCCCCAGGTCTTCCGCCCGTTCCACCGCGTGAAGCAGCGCGGCCGGGTCGGGCTGTTGGCCGGCCACGAGCACCACGTGCGGGATGCCAATCTCCCAGAGCCGGTCGAGGATGGGCCGGATCCGCTGGGGCTCGGCCAGCGGCACGTCGGCCGAGAGCGGTTTGTCCAGCGGAGCCACGTCGGGCGCGAAGTGGGGATCGGCCAGGTTGACGATCGGGTAGTTGTCGCCCGGCGAATCCAGCGTGGCGATAATCCGCCGCACCCGATCAACGTCGCCCTTTGCCCGATCGACCGTCACGCCACAAAAGAACCTCACCAGCCGGTCGACGATCAGCGGCTCCTCGTCGCCCTCCAAAAGTCCCTTGGCGATGATGATTCCCGACGCGCGCAGCCGGGCGGCCGCGCCTGCGTTGGCCAGAAGCAGCCCGTTGCCGGTCGAGTCGACGCGGAGATGGAATCGGGTGAACGTGCCGTCGGCCTCTCGTGTGTAGTGATAGAGCCCCGGCCTGATACCGGCCCGATCCAGCGGATTGCCGGCGTCTGATACTAGCCATCTAATTAGATTGGAAACTTCCATGGTGAGTTGCTCGATTTTCTAGTTCAGGGAGTCCGAAAAGGGGGACTGGCTCCGTCGAGAGCCTGGGGTTGAAGTGGTTGGTGCGTATGCCGACGGTGCCTGTCCCCTTTTTCGGACGCATTGGCACGCACCGTGAAAAAGGTGCGCCGTAAAAAAGGGGACAGGCACCTCGCGCGTTCTCGCGAAGATCCGCCGTATTTCAAGCTCGGAGCCAGTCCCCATTTTTCACTCCCGGTTCGTTGGCAAGGTTGTTCCGCTGCAAGGGACAGCCGCCGCCGCAAAGCGATAGGTCGGGGCACGCCCAACATTGCTCGTCCAGGCCGCCGCCGCGCGGGTCGGCGATCCGGCATCGAAAACGTTGGAACAGGCGGCCGTTCCAGATCGTCTCCCAACGGTCGGTGAGGATGTTGCCCGCCGGCTCGTAGTACGACTGGCAAGGCAGCACGTCGCCGTTTGGTTCGATGCAGATGGAATACTCGGCGGCGTTGCAGCGGCGCGGTCCGAGTTCAAGTTCGACGGGCGAGAGCCGGCAGTAGGCGGTCGGCGTGTACCAAAGCATCCGCATGCCCAGCTCGGCCGCCCGATCGCGCAGGCGTATCAGCACGGGCCCCAGGTCCTCCTCGGCGATTGCCTCGGCCGAGTCCCGCCCGCTGCCCGAATGGATCATGCCGTTGGCGGCGAACGTTTTCAGCCCCAGCGCGTGGAGGAACTCGACGAGCCGTTCCGGTTGGTCGATGTTTTGTCGGGTGAGCGTGGTGTTGGTGATGGTGTGCAGCCCGGCTTCGAGTGCATTCCTGACGCCGCGAACCGTTTGGTCAAAGGCATCCGCGCCGGCCATTGCGTTGTGAACGTCGGCACGGGGCGACTGGAGCGTGACCTGCACGTGACTTAGCCCGGCGGCGGCGAGCGAGCGGGGAAGCGCCGCGTCGGCCAACCGCCGCCCGTTGGTGTTCAGCCCGCTGACCAACCCCAGCCGCTCGGCGGCGCGGACCAGTTCATCGAGTGAATCGACCAGTGTCGGTTCGCCGCCGGTGAAAATTACGTGGGGGATGCCGATCGTGGCCAGTTTTTTCAGCACGCGGCGCCAGTCGCCGGTTGACAGCGGCCGCATGTCGATCCGCTGGGGTTCGTTGTAGCAGTGTCGACAGGCGTTGTTGCAGCCGTAGCCGAGTGCCAGATCGGCCTTGTAAGGGGCGCTGACGGGCGCGGCAAACGGAGGCAATCGGTCGACGGGTCCCAGGCCGCAAGTCGGACACGGTTCGGTGGTCGTCGCCAGGTGTTCGATTGCCGAGAATATCCGCCGCGCGTCGCTTTCGATTCGCTGGGCATCGGCGCCGCGGAATCGATTCTTCACCAGCCCAATCGCCCGACTGAGCGACCGGCCGTCCAATGCCGCCTTGGCCAGCAGCGCGGCGGTTGGGTTGAGGTGGATCGCGTCGGTAACGTCGACCAGGAGCAGGGCCGAACGGTCGGCGGCCACGCGCAGGTGGATACGCCGCGTGCCGCCCGCCGGTTCCAGCCGGTAGATATACAGCCCTGGCCGAAGCGGCAACGAAGCACCCGCGGCGGCGGCCAGACCGGCCAGATCGCGGCGGATCGGCCCGAGCAATCGTCGCGCCAGACGCGCTTTCCCACTTGTGCTACTGACCCCAAAGCTCGTTAAGCTTTTGACAAAGTTCAGCGACCATCGGAAGCGGGTTCTTGCCTGGGTGCGGCAGCACCGGTCTGGTTGGCGGCCCTGACGCCTTACCATTTGGGCTCCTCTTCGAGTTGATAGGCGGTTTCGCAATATGGGCAGTTGACGAAGACCGCGCCGGCTTTGACTGTCACGGATTCCTTGCCGAGCGAGCCGCCGCAAGAGCGGCATTTCAAGTCTTGCAGGCTAACGTCGCCCGACAGGTCGATCTTCTGCACGACGGTCGTGATCGACTGCTTGACCTGCTGCCGTGCCAGCCAGACCAGCGCCCCGGCAGCCGCCATCAGCACCACGCCGACCACGACTCGCATCGGCTGGCCCTGTGCCCCGGCCACGAAGACAATTCCCAACAACCCCAGCAGCACGGCCAGCGGGTAGGCAACGAATGTCATGATCGGATACTCCAGGGTTATTTTGCGTTTGAGTAATGGTCCGTCATCCCTCGAACACCTCGGCCCCGTTGCTGGGATGGCAAACGTAGACGGCCGGCTCCAGACCGGTTCTGGCTTGATACTCGGCGGACACGGCGCGGCCGAACTCGTCGACCGCCGTCCCCTCCACCAGGGCCATTGCGCAGCCGCCAAAACCGGCGCCGGTCATCCGGGCGCCGTGGCAGCCGGGTTGGTTAAGGGCCGACCGGACCATGACGTCCAGCGCTTCGTTGGACACTTCATAGTCGTCTCGCAGGCTTTCGTGACTCTTGTTCATCAGCACGCCCAGGGCGGCCACGTCGCCGCGGCGCATCGCCTCGACGGCTTGCAGTGTCCGGTCGTTCTCGGTGATGACGTGCATTGCACGGCGCTGGGTTGTTTCGTCCAGATCGAGCGCCTCCCGCTCGAACAATGCCGGGCCGACATCGCGCAGCGCGGGCACGCGGAAGAATTCAGCCGCCGCTTCGCACTGGGCACGACGCTGGTTGTACTGGGAATCGACCAGGCCGCGGCGAGTCGCCGTGTCGAGCACCACTACGGCAACGTCCGGCGGGAAGGGCACCGGCTGGATGTCCAGCGAGCGGCAGTCGATCAGCAGCGCGTGTTCCGCGCGGCCGGCGGCCGAGATCAATTGGTCCATGATTCCGCAATTGACGCCGACCCAATCGTTCTCGGCCCGTTGGGCCAGCTTGGCCATGGCGATTGGGTCCCAGTCCAGGTTGCCAACCGTAGCGAAGGCTCGGGCGGCGGCCACTTCCAAGGCGGCCGAGGACGACAGCCCGGCCTCGCGCGGCACGTCGCCCGAGATGACGCCCTCCCAGCCGTGCAGTTCGTGGCCGGCCTCGCGCAAGCTCCAGGCAACGGCCTTGACGTACTCGATCCAGCCGGGGGTGGCTTGCTTCAGGTCGTCCAGCGAGAAGGAGGCGTCTTCGCCATAGTCGACCGAATGGACGGCGACCGATCGGTCGTCGCGCGGCCCCAGCGCGATCCAAACGGCCCGATCGATGGCTATCGGCAGGACGAAGCCGTCGTTGTAGTCGGTATGCTCGCCGATCAGATTGACCCGGCCGGGCGCCCTGACTATCCACTGGGGCGATTGTCCAAAGCGGTCGGCGAACAGCCGGGCGATTTGCTCTTTGTCCAGCCGCATGGGGAGGTTCCATTTTTCCGCAATCGGGAATATCCCTACATGGTGGCCACCTCGGGCCGATCCGTCAAGCGGTGGGGTAGGCAAGCACCGGGGACTGGTCCATTTTTCGGCTAGAAGACGTTCTTTTGAGTGGACCGTTGGCCGAAAACATGGACCTGTCCCCTTTCGTGGCCCGGCCGGCAGTGGCACCCAATGTGAAGCCCCATGGCCATGGTGTTGGGCCCGGCGGCAGATTATAATGTCTTCCGTGGCTTTCCCACTGGAACAAAGGAGACTCGCGTATGTCGATATCCAGAAAACGTAACCGCCGCGACGGTTTCACGCTGATTGAAGTGCTGCTGGTGCTGGTGATCCTGGTGATCCTCGTCTCGCTGGTGGTGGGCACATACAGGAACACGCAGCAGAAGGCCATGATCCGGGCGGCCAGGGCGCAGGTCGGTTTGTTCGAAACGCCGCTGGAAACATACCATCTCGACCTGAACGCCTATCCGGCCACCGCGAATGGGCTCGAAGCGCTTCGTCAGGCGCCGGGCGATCTGGCCAATCCGGCCAGATGGGGTGGGCCCTATCTCGACAAGAACATCCCGGCCGACCCCTGGGATCAACCCTACCAGTACGAATCGCCAGGCAGAAACAACCCCGACTCATACGATATCTGGTCGATGGGCCCCGACCTGGCCGACGGTACCGAAGACGACATCGGCAACTGGTCGCGGCAGCAGTAAGTGTTGGCGGTCAGTCGGGGACTGGTCCATTTTTCGGCCGCAAGATGTCTTTGGCGAACAGACGATGGCCGAAAATATGGACCTGTCCCCCTCGCGCCACCAAAGGGGACAGGTCCATGTTTTCGGCTTGCACCTCCAGTGAAATGGACAATCAACCGGCCGAAAAATGGACCAGTCCCCAGAGACTCCCCATGCAAAAACGCGGGTTCACGCTGCTGGAACTGTTGCTCACGCTGGCGCTGTTGATAATCATCTTCGCGCTGGCCTGGCCGGCGCTTGTCAAGCCGATGGCCAACCAGCGGTTGCGCAAGGCGGCCGATCGGGTGCGGACCGATTGGGCTCGGGCACGCGTCGAGGCCATGTCGTCGGGCCAAACTTACATCTTCCGCTACATGCCCGAGAGTAACCGCTACTGGATCGAGTGTCGCGCCGGGGCCGACTTCGCGCCCGAGGCCGAAGCCGACGAGTTCGCCTTCGGCCGGGAAGAACACGGCGAAGCGGACGGCTTGCCCACTGGCGGACAGACCGAACGCTTGTTGCCGGAAGACATCAGCTTCGCGGCCGGGCAAACCCGGGTCGACAGCCGGGCCGCCGCCTTCCAGTCGGATTCGCCGGCGATTGGGGCCGAGCCACTGGAAGCCGGCCGCTCGAAGCCGATACTCTTCTATCCCGACGGAACCACCTCCTCCGCCCGGCTGATGCTGAAGAACAAGCAGAATCGCCGCATCGAACTGGCCTTGCGCGGGCTGACCGGCGTGGTAACGGTCGGCCAGCTTCGTTCGACCGAGGAGCGGCTGCCATGAAACGCCACGGCTTCTCGCTGTTGGAAGTGATCCTGGCGCTGGCCATTCTCACCGGCGCGATCGCCGTGTTGGGCGAACTGGCCCGACTGGGTCTGCACAACGCCCGACATGCCCGAGATATTTCCATCGCCCAGTTGCTCTGCCAAAGCAAGCTGGCCGAGATCACCGCCAAGATCACGGCGCCCGACCCGATCAGCAAGGCCCCCTTCGATTTGGTCTCCGATCCCGACGAGCCGGCCTGGTTCTATTCGATCGAGTTGGCTCCGTTGGACGAGGAGGGGCTGGTGGCGGTTCGCGTGACGGTCGAGCAGGATTTGCCCGAGGCAAAACGTCCGGTGCGGGTCGCGCTAGTTCGCTGGATTGTCGACCCGGGCATCGAAATGTCGGACCCTACCGCCGAAAACTCTGCCGCCGAAACGTCCTCCGCCGAAAGCTCCGAGAGTGGAGGCAGCCGTGAGTAGCCGGTCGGGATTCACACTGCTGGAGGTGATATTGAGCCTGGCGTTGGCCGCGCTGGTTTTCGTGGCGCTGGCGATGGCGATCGACATTCATCTCCGCGTGGTCGACGTGGGCCGAACCAAGGTCGAGGAGGCCCAGTTGGCCCGGACGCTGTTGGTGAAGATTGCCGACGACATTCGCGGTGCCGTCCGCTATCAGCCGATGGACGCGGCGTCGCTTCTTTCCGAGTTGACCGACGTGGCGGAGTTGCCCGAGGGGGCGGAAGAGTTGGCCGGCCAGATGGGCGTCGAGCTGCCCGACTCGGACGAAGAGGATCGAACGTCCGATCTATCCGACCCGACCTCGATTCCCGCCATGCCGGGACTTTACGGCAACCGGCACGAACTGCAAGTCGACATCAGCCGGCTACCCCGGCTCGATCAATTTGAACATCAGCTTGCCAGCGCCACGGGCTCGTCGGTTACCGACCGGCTCAGCGACGTGAAGACGGTAGCCTACTACGTGACGAGGCAATCCGGCCTGCAAGAGCAAGGCGGTCTGGTCAGGCGCGAGTTGGATCGGGCCGTTACAGCCTGGGCGGAAGAGCAGGGCACGCTGGCGGACATGGAACTCGAGAATCAATTGAACGGCGAGCCGCTGGCGCCGGAAGTGGCGGCGATCGAGTTCCGCTACTTCGACGGCGGCGAGTGGCACGAGGAGTGGGATTCCATCCAGCGGAACGGCTTGCCGCTGGCGGTCGAGATCGGCATCGCGATTCTGCCACCCCGCCACCGCGACACCTGGTTCGCCTCCGAACCGAGCGACGAGAAAGCCTTCGACGAGACCGAATCGCCGCACGTCTACCGGCTCATCGTCCACCTGCCGCTGGCCGAAGCGACTTCGTCCGATGAAGAATCGGCGGAGCCGGAAGAAGAGGAGGACGGCCAGTGAGATCGGGTCAGGGTTACAGGAGCGATTGGCCGACGAGTCTCCCCTCTCCCTTTGGGAGAGGGGCCGGGGGTGAGGGTTGAACAATGTGGCGTTATGTGGAATTCATTATGATCCGAGTTCTGTTACGCGTTTTCAGGCCCAACGGGCCGCGCTATCATAGCCCAGGACGAAGTCCTGGGTATGCGGCGGTTACCACATCGGGAGCCCCAACGGGGCGCGCTATTCGCTCTAGCGCGGCCCGTTGGGCCTTTCGGTTTGGCTTTGCGCATCTGTCCCAGGGCTGCGCCCTGGGCTATGATAGCGCGGCCCTTCGGGCCTACTCTCACCCCCGGCCCCTCTCCGGGCACCGACCGAAGGTTGGTCGGGAGAGGGGACCAAGAAGAGACGGCGTGGTCCTCGTCCTGGTACTCATCGTCATCGCTCTCTTAACGCTGGCTGGGTTTACTTTTTCGGAGTTGATGCTTACGGAGCGGAAGGCGGCTCGGCTGTCGGCCCGACAGGCACAAGCCCGGGCGCTGGCCAACTCGGGTCTGGAGATGACCCGGCTCTTCGCCACCGACGAGGAGGAAGTCCAGAAGCAGGCCGGCGGATTGTACGACAACCAGGAGCGTTTTCGCGGCGTGCTGGTGATTGAAGACGAAGACGCCCGGCGTCGTGGCCGCTTCGCCGTGGTGGCACCGGCCATGGACGACGACGGTCGCTTGGCCGGCATGCGCTTCGGGCTGGAGGACGTATCCGGCCGACTAAACCTAAGTGTACTACTCTCGGCCGACGCACTGGCCCAATCACTGCCGGACGACACCGACGAGGAGCAGCCGTTGGAGGCAAAATCGGCCAAATCGGCGAACGACGACGAGGATGAAGAGGAGGAGGAGGCCGAGAGCGGCGGTCGGGCGATCCTGCTGAAGCTGCCGGGCATGACCGAACAGATCGCCGACGCCATTTTGGATTGGATCGACGAGGACGACGAGCCACGCGAGTACGGGGCCGAATTGGATTACTACGCCACGCTCGATCCGCCCTACTCGCCCAGGAACGGGCCGCTGGAAACCATCGAGGAATTGCTCCTGGTCCGCGGCGTCACGCCCTGGTTGCTCTTCGGACCCGACGCCAATCGAAACGGACGGATCGATCCGGGCGAACCGGCCGAGGTGGCTATCGAGAACGTCGACAACTCCGACGGCACGATGAATCGCGGTTGGGCAGCCTACCTCACGCTGAACAGCCTGGAACTCAATGTGCGGCCGGACGGCACGCCCAAGATCGACCTGAACCAGGAGGACATGCAACAGCTTCACCAGGAATTGGAGGCGGTGCTCGACGGCTATCGGGCGAACTTCATCGTCGCCTATCGCCAGAACGGACCCTACTCGGGCAGCAAGCCGGGTGACGGTTCGGCCAGCGGCCGGCTCGATCTATCCAAAAAGGGCAAGACCCCGTTGACGACCGTACTCGATTTGATCGGCACCCGAGTGCAAGTGAAGTTTGAAGGCGACGAGAAGGAAAGCATCATCGAATCGCCCTTCCCCAACATGCCGGGCATGATGGGCGGATATATGTCGGACCTGATGGATAACGTCACGGTCAACCCGTCGCCGATCATTCCCGGCCGGATCAACATCAACCAGGCCTCGCGCACGGTGCTTTCCGGCATACCGGGGATCAGCGAGGAGACGGTCGACGAGATCATCTCCGAGCGCCAGCCCGATCCGCTCGAGGCCGACCCCGAGCGCCGGCACGAGACCTGGATTCTGGCCGAGGGGATCGTCACGCTGGAGGAGATGAAGGAGTTGATGCCGTTCGTGACCGGCGGGGGCAACGTATTTCAGGCTCAATTCATCGGCTACTTCGACTCCGGCGGCCCGCCCGTGCGAATCGAGGCCACAATTGACGCTACCACCCGGCCTGCCCGCGTGATATCCTGGAGAGATATCAGCCACCTCGGCCGCGGCTATGCTTTGGAGACGTTGGGTGTTGAGAGGTAGTTGATAGTGGGTAGTTGGTAGTTGGTAGTTGATAGTAGGCGGTTACTTTGCCCAGGAGGCCTAAGCATGGCTGGTCGCGGCGTTCACTTTGCCCTGTCTGACGATGAACGCATGAAACTGCTCGCCACTGTCGAATCGCAGGGCGATGTCATAGAACTCATTCCGGAAGAAATCGAAGAACGCTGGGACACGGATTGGCTATGCGAGACGGACAAGGCATGGGACGCAATACATCGTTGTCTGACAGATGGTACGCTCTCCGAAGATGACACCACACCACTTCACTGGTGCATCCTCAATGGCTCGCAGATGTATATTGGCAACGATTACATTGTTTCCTTTGTTGACGTACCAAAGGTTCCTGATGTTGTTGCCGCGATATCGACGTTCACAAAGATCGGCTTTCGGGAACGCTACAACGCGATTGATTCGAACGAGTACGACGTGCCTCTTTCTGATGAGGACTTCGAGTATACTTGGGAAAACTTCACTGCCGTGCGAGACTTGTTCTCCCGTGCCGCAGAGGCAGGGCGTTCTGTTTTGTTCACGGTCGATCAATGAACACTGGTTACCACGCGATGAGACGGAGCGGCGGGTCAGGTCGGTCCTGCCCCCAATGTTGTTTGGCCGCCGCCCGCTGATCGCGGTCGTTAATAGTCCGGGGGTTGCTATGGGGGTGAAGGATTACAAGGAGTTGATTGCTTGGCAAAAGGCGATGGATTTGGTGGAGATGGTGTATCGGATGTCGGCTGGGTTTCCCGGCGCGGAGGTTTATGGGTTGTCGGCGCAGATTCGCCGGGCGGCGGTGTCGGTGCCGTCGAACATCGCCGAAGGCCAAGGGCGGCAAACGGTTCGTGACTTCCTGTACTTTCTCTCCGTGGCGCGCGGCTCGCTGAAAGAAGTCGAAACGCAAACACTCATCGCCGGAAGACTATCCTACATAGACAAACCAACGGAATCTCAGCTACTAAACCAAACCACCGAAGTCGGCCGCCTAACCACCGGCCTCATGAACTCCCTGAGACGCACTTCAAACGACTAACTACCTACTACCTACTATCAACTATCAACTATCCACTATCAACTATCAACTATCCACTATCCACTATCAACTACCAACTACCAACTACCAACTACCAACTATCAACTATCAACTACCAACTACCCAACTACCCAACTATCAACTACCCAACTATCAACTACAATGCGACTGCTTGCACTAGAATGGAACGATGACGAGGCGCGGCTGGTTGTTGCCGAGTCGCGCGGCGAGGGGGTGACGATCGAGCAGGCGTTCGCCGTCAGCCTCAAGCCAAGGCAGCCGGATGCCGAGCAGGCGGAGGTTAACGTCGGCGAGCGGATAGCCGCCGCCTTGGCCGCCCGGGCGGTAGGGCGAATCGACGCCCTGGTGGCGGTCAGCCGAAGCGACGTCGAGATGCGACAGTTCTCGCTGCCGCCCGCCCCCGACGAGGAACTGCCCGAGTTGGTCCGCTTCCAGGCGATGCGGGAATTCGGCGCCTTGGAAGACGATTGGCCGCTGGACTTCGTTCCGCTGGACGGGCTGCCCGACCAACCGCGAAAGGTACTGGCGGCGGCTGTCGATCCGCAACTGGTCGAGCGGATGAGGCAGACCTGCCAGACGGCCGGAGTGAAGCCGCGGCGGATGATCCTTCGGCCCGGCGCGGCCGCCTCGCTGCTCTGCCGGCACCGCGATACCGACGACGGCAAGGTCCGGCTGCTGGTCGACGTACTGGCCGACGAGGCCGACCTGACGGTGATTGTCGACCGCAAGGCCGTCTTCGTGCGGACCGCGCGGCTGTCGGGCGACCCGCTGGAGGTGGCCGAGCACGCACGGGTGTTGTTGGCCGAGATTCGCCGCACGATGGTCGCGGCCCAAAACCAATTGGGTGGCCGACGGATCGATTCGATCTCCGTTTGTGGAAGTGGCCCACGAAACACGGCCCTGGCAGCGCGAATCGAAAAAGAACTGCTCACGCCGACCAGTTCGTTTGATCCGCTTTCGGGCTTGACGCTCGGCCGCGAGCTTCGCTCGGCGCCACCCGACCGACCCGACCGCTTCGCCCCGCTTTTGGGCATGGTGCTGGATGAACTGGACCGGACGCCGCACGCAATCGATTTCCTCAACCCGCGGCGTCCCCCACGGCCGGTCAGCCAGCGTAAAAAGTACGCGACGGCCGGTCTGGCGGTCGCGTTTGTGGTCGCGCTGCTAATGCTTTGGGACCATCTGGAGAAGAGGGCGCTGGAGCGAGAAATCCAGGATCTGACGGCCCAGTCGGCATCGTGGGACGAGCCGATCAAGAGGGCGACCAAGCTTGGCGACGCGGCCGACGAGATCGGTGGGTGGACCGACGCGGAAGTGGCCTGGCTGGTCGAGCTGCGCCGGCTCTCCGATAAATTCCCGCCGGCCAAGCAGGCCATGCTGACCCAATTGCTGATGGGTCCCAGTTCACATGGCGGCGAAATGCGGGGCGAAATGCGGCTGGAAGGGCTCTCGCAATCGGCAGCCGACATCGACGCGATGGAGAAGGCGCTTCGCGACAGCTATCACGGCGTGGAGGGAAAAGGACGCAGCCAGGACGACTCGCGTAAATTCTACTCCTGGCGATTCGACTCCTCGTTGTTCATCAGCCGGGAGGATCGCTGATGAGCCTATTGATAGCTGGCCCGCGGCCCGGAAGAACCCGAAAACATGCGCCACGGTGCACACATGCCGCAACGTAATACTCTAAACAAACGAGAGCGCATCCTGGCCGCCGTTACCGGCACTCTGCTGCTGCTGTTTGTCGGCAAGTTCCTCTTCTCCGCCGTAAGCGGTCGGCTAGACTTGCTCCACGCCCGCCGCGATGCGTTGGTGGCCGAGGTTGAAAAGAAGAAGGCCCGGGTTGCCCGGGGCCGGCGAGCCACGGCGCGGATGACCGATTGGCGGCGCCGCTCGCTGCCGGTCGACCGCGAGATGGCCCGCTCGCTTTATCAGAACTGGCTGTTGGGACTGGTCGACAAGGTGAAGCTGCATCACGCCCGGGTCGAGTCGGGCGAGGCCCGATCGCGACGCGATATCTACTGGCGGCTCTCCTTCACCGTCCGCGGCCAGGGCAGCCTGGAGCAACTGACCCAACTGCTCTGGGACTTCTATTCGGCCGGCCACCTGCAGCAGATTCGCCGGCTGAGCATCAAGCCGATCGAGGACTCCTCGGAGTTGGACCTGTCGCTTTCGATCGAAGCGCTGTCGCTGCCCGGCGCGGATAGCCGCGAGAAGCTGTCGGCCGAGCGGCCGGCACAACCGCTGCCGGGCAAGCTGGCCGATTATCGCGAGTCGATCGTCCGACGGAACCTCTTCGGCTCCTACGTTCCACCCCCGCCGCCACCGCCACCGGTTCGCACCAAACCCAAGGATCCACCCCCGCCACCACCCAGTTTCGACCACACGAAGTACGCCGTTGTAACCGCCATTCTCGCGGTGGGAGGCCGTCGCCAAGTGTGGATCAAGACGCGAACCACCGACGAGCAGTTCGAGCTATTCGCGGGCGACACATTCAAGGTCGGTTCGATCGAGTGCAAAGTTGTCCGGATCGGCCCGAGCAACGTGGAAATCGAAATCGACGGCCGCCGCCGCCGCGTCGGCTTGGGTGGCAACCTGCACGACGGCGTCGAAGTGCCAAAGCAATAGCGCGAGGCTGGAAAGCTCACGCAAAGTCGCAAAGGGGCAAAGTCGCAAAGAAGCGAAGAGACGACCAGTATCCCGATTATGGCTTCACTCGCTCTCTTCTTCCTCTATCCTCTTCCTTTGCGCCTCTGCCCCTTTGTGTCTTTGCGTGAAAACCTTCCATCCTCGACCCGATCCAAGATTCTTCCCCCGCCAGCAGGGGCCAGGCTGATTGCTATTGTCCGGCTCTGGCAATTTGGGTAACATTCGGCACCCTGGGGCTGGCTCCCCGCGCCGCAAACCGGTGAAAGTTAGTTTTCTCGGTGAGGACTTCAGCGACCAACGGGAGCGGGTTCTTGCGGTGGTGCGGTAGCACCGTCTGGTTGGCGGCCCTGCCGCCTTTTCACGGAAAGGACTCCTATCGATGCAGGCCACTGTTCAAGAGCTTGCTGCGTTGGTCGACGGCCGGTTGGTCGGCGACGGCAGCGTTGTCATTCATGGCGCCTCGCCACTTTGCAGTGCCGGACCCGGTCAAATCACTTTGACCGACGATAGCGTCGACCGGCGACATAAGCTTGCCGAGAGTCAGGCGGCGGCCGTCGTAATGCTGCCGTCGGGCGTAACGGACGGCCGCCCGGCGATCAGGGTAGACGACGTTCACGGCGCATTCGCCACGATCATCAGCCACTTCCGTCCGCCCCGAGCGGAAACCCGAATTGGAATTAGTTCGCTGGCTTCCATCAGCCCCAGCGCGCGGATCGAGGAGGATGTCGACGTGCATCCGCATGCCACGATCGGCAAGGACGTTTGCGTCGGCTCGGGCACGACGATCCACGCGGGCGCTCACGTCATGAGCGGCGCGCAAATCGGGCAAGATGTCACGGTCTTTCCCGGCGCCGTGATCTACGAGAATACGGTTGTCGGCCCGCGTTGCATCATCCACGCTAACGCCGTTTTGGGCGCCTACGGGTTCGGATATTGCAGCGACAGCGGCCGGCACGAGTTGTCGTCCCAGTTGGGTAACGTGGTCCTGGAAGCGGACGTTGAGGTCGGCGCCGCCACGACGATCGATCGGGGCACCTACGGCCCGACGGTTATCGGCGAGGGAACCAAGATCGACAATCTGGTAATGGTCGCTCACAACTGCCAGATCGGCAAACATAACATGCTCTGCTCGCAGGTGGGCGTTGCCGGCAGCACGTCGACCGGCGACTACGTGGTGATGGCCGGCCAGGTGGGAGTGCGCGACCACGTACACATCGGCAAGGGGGCCGTTTTGGGCGCCATGGCGGGCGTTATCAACGATGTGACCGAAGGCGAGCAAATGATCGGCATTCCGGCCACGCCCCAACGCGAACAGAAGATCAAGCAGGCCGCCCTGGCCAAGTTGCCGGAGATGCGCCGCCAACTCAAGAAGCTACAAGCTACCGTCAACAAAATGGTCGCCGCGCAGGAAACCGATCAAGGCGATCCACCCCGACAGCACCGCGCCGTGGCGTAGACAAGTTTAGCCGGCGGGTTGCCCGCCGCGTTTGTGTTGGAGCGCATTGATACCGCGGGGTGCCACTGCTGGCTTGCCCAGCAGTGCCTTGGCCATCGCGGCGACTGTACTTCGCACTGCTGGACAAGCCAGCAGTGGCACCCATCACCTTGGCTGTAACAAGCTACTGAACGGAACTGGTTTGTCAAGATTTTCCGATGTCACAAGATGAATCAAACACGCGGGGCAAAGTAACCCGTATCGACGCAAGCCACGCCCGCGGCACGCGGCGCGTGGGGCTGATGGCCGGCTGGGGCCGTTACCCAATCGTCGTGGCCGAAGCGCTTCGGCAAAAGGGATACCGCACATACTGCCTGGGCGTGACCGGGCACGCCGACCCCAAGCTGGCCGAGATCTGCGACGAGTTCCAGTGGACCGGCGTGGCCAAGGTGGGCGGCGCGATACGCTACTTCAAACGGCACGGCGTAAGCGAAGTTACCATGGCGGGCAAGTTCCACAAGGTGGTCTTGTTTCAGCCCTGGCTTTGGCTGCGAATGGTTCCCGACCTGCGCACGATCCGCATATTCATCCCCCACTTCCTCACGCGGCGTCGAGATTGCCGCGACGACTCGCTGATGGGAACGATCGTCGATGAATTCGCGGCCGACGGAATCCGCCTCAACCCGGCCACCGACTACGCCCCCGACCTGCTGGTCCGCACCGGGCAACTCACCCGGCACGGCCCCTCGGCCTGGCAGTCCAAGGACGTCGAATTTGGCTGGCGGATTGCCAAGCAGATGGGCGGGCTGGACATCGGGCAAAGCGTGGTCGTCAAGGATCAGGCCGTGCTCGCCGTGGAGGCCGTGGAAGGAACCGACCAGTGCATTCTGCGGGGCGGCACGCTCTGCCGAGCGGGCGGGTTCACCGTGGTCAAAGTGGCCAAGCCGAAGCAGGACATGCGCTTCGACGTGCCGACCGTCGGCGTGAAAACTCTCGAAAGCATGGTCGCCTCCGGCGGCCGGGTTCTGGCAATTGAAGCCGAGCGAACGATCATCCTCGACGAGCCGGAAGTGATCGATTTCGCGAACCGAAACAAGCTGATCATCGTATCAATAGGAGAGGCCGCCTCGTCTCGCACCCGGCGCGATGTTGTCGGTGACGGATGAGGCATGGGCCTATTACTAGCCGCGCCTCCGGCCCAAGAAGACCCGGAGACATGCGCGCACGGTGCCGCGCGTGTCTAGGCGCAAAACCCTAGAGAACGGGTAACCCGGAGACCTGGAGTCGATCGAGGGAAAGGTAGAAGAAGTTCGGACGCTCGGGAACCCTCCCGCGGTTCCAACTGATTCCCGGATGGTCAATCTTTGGCCATGCGGGTATCGAGAGAGTGTCCATCCCGCAAGTTTTCTATTCCCACCTCCATTCACTCAATCCCACCTAGTGACATCGAGCGGCACTGGTCTCCGGAACCCGGATTTTTGCAGCACGGAATCCAACAAGAGTGCCTGGACAACAGAGGAACACTGATCTTCACTAATCTTCGCTAATCCTTTTCATAAGTGTTGATTAGCGAAGATTAGTGTTCCTTGGACGTGTAGGTGCGTAAGGCAGAAAGAACATCCGCCGACCGATTCGGGCAACGTCCCGGCAGACAGCCCTATTCAATCTTCTTGAAAAACTCTCGGTACTTGCCGAGCCAAATTGAGTAGTACTTCCCCTCGAAATGGATATGGTAGATCTGCTCGTCGCCTTCGCAAACGCCCGGAGTGACGATTGCGACGGAGTGGTAATTCTTGGCGACCACTCGATACGGCTCGCACGTCTTGTGCCCCTCGAATTCGGTGTGCATGCGTTTGCGAGTGTACCGGAGACGAAGCTTTCCAAACAAGCGCTTGAGCCTCTTCTGCGTCTCCTCGGGAATATCGCGCCGGTTGCGGATATCGCGCATGGTTTTGCGGGTATCCGACCGCCATGTCCCGAGTAGCCGCTTGTCGATCATTTTCCCTTCTCCACCGGGCCGAGAAGCTTTTCCAACTCCTGGCCCAATGCCGGACCGCGGGCTTCAAGGGAAACGACGTTGCCGTCGGCGCCGACGAGTATCAGGGCCGGGATACCGAGGATGCCGTAATAGGTGGCGGTCGGGTTATCCATGCCGACGGCGCCCTTCTCATCGCTGAAGAGTATCGTTCCCGGCATGGAGGTCTTCTTGAGGAAAGCATCGAGCGCTTCGCGGCTATCGTCGCAGTTGATGGCCACGACGTCGAAGCCGCGGCCGTGGTAAAGGTCGTAGTTTTTTTGGACGTTGGGGATCTCCGCGCGACAGGGCGCGCACCAGGTTGCCCAAAAGTTGACCAACACGACCTTACCCCGGTACTTGGCCCAATCCAGCGGCTTGCCCGCGAGCGTGGTGCCCTCGATTTTCATCGGCTTGCCGATCAGCCCCATTCGTCGAGCGGCACCTACCATGCGCAGGCCGATCTTGGCCAAAGCCGTATCGTCGCTGGCGGCGAAGATCTTGCCGAAATCGTGGTAAGCCGAGGCGGCCAGTTCGTTGTTGCCGCCCCGCTCGGCCACTTGGGCCGCCATCATCGCCAGGCGAACGTCGCCGCGCGTGGGCGGAGCTTCCGAGAGAAACTTGACCACCTCAGCGACCGACTCCTCGATCTGTTTCGGGCCGGCGCGCATCGCGCGGCGCAATCCGAATGAAAGCAGGAAGCCCCGGACCTCACGTGCCAGTTCGGCGTGACCGGCCTTCTTCAGCTCGTCGGGCATGGCTTCGAGACTCTTGGCCGCGCTTCCGGCGCCCAGCCGCTCCAAAGCAATCAGCGAACCGATCTTCCACTCGACGGCCGACTTTGCCTGCTCGGCGTCGGGCTTGGCGGCCAATATCTTGCCGGCCGCCTCGATGATCGCCCGATTCTTCTTCTTCCGAAAGAAAGCAACCGCGTCACGCGTTACAACAGCCGATTTCAACTGCTCCAAGCCCTCGATGTACCGCAGCAGTTCGGCCGGCGTGCCGTTGGGAACGACGAACGGATCGGGTTTCTCGGCCTTCGATTTCTCGGGCGTTGTGCCCTTCTGCTCCGCCGCAAGCGCCGACCCGGCCGTCGACAGTACAATCATCAGGCATACAGCCAGAACACGGACGCGGCGAGAGTTCAAGTCAATCAGCATTTCAGTTTCCTTATTGGTTGCTTGCAGATTTGGTCACCCGTGAAATTTGGCGATCATCTCCCAGGCCTGCTCGGCCGTCTCGGCGTAGCGGAAGAGGTCGAGATCGCGGTCGTCGATAGTACCTTCATCGGCCAGATAGCGGAAATCGAGTACCCGTTCCCAATACTCGCGACCGAAGATGATGATTGGTATGTTCTGCATGCGGCCGGTCTGGCGCAGCGTCAGCGCGTCGAACAATTCGTCCAAGGTGCCGAACCCGCCGGGAAACACCACCAGTGCCTTGGCGCGCAGGAGAAAATGGAACTTGCGGATGGCGAAGTAGTGGAACTGGAAACACAACTCCGGCGAGATGAACGGGTTGGGATGCTGCTCCTTCGGCAAGCGGATATTGAGCCCGATCGATTTCGCCCCGCTGTCGTGAGCGCCCCGATTGGCCGCCTCCATGATGCCCGGCCCGCCGCCCGTCACAATCACGTAGTCGCACTGGCCTTCCTGCTGGCACTTGGATGAGACCAGATTGCCGAACTCTCGGGCCAGTTCGTAGTACTGGCTCTTGGCCAGAAGTCTCTCGGCGCGGGTGACCGCCCGCTGAAGCCGCGCGTCGGCGGGCGTGTCGGCCAGCCTTGCCCGAGCGTGCTCGACCTCGCGTCGGGCCCGGGTGGGCTCCACAATTCGCGTGCTGCCGAAGACCACGATCGTCGAACGGATATCTTGTTCCTTGAAGGCCAATTCCGGCTTGAAGAACTCGAGCTCCATCCGCACGGCGCGCATCTCGGGCGAGTCCATGAACTCCTCGTCCTTGTAAGCCACCCGATAGCTGGGCGCGTGAATCAACTGCTTGATCTTCTCCTCCCGCTCGCGATCGTCGACCATCAAACAAACTCCTTTTTAGGCTGATATAAAGCCGCAACCGCCGGTCGCGCTGGATAGTGGCAACAAAGATGAGTTTACCAGAAGACGGGCCAGCTTGCGACAAGCTGTTGCCAGGCGAGTATCCAAACAAAGGCGGCGATTGCCAGCCAGGCCGTTAGCGGAACACGACGCAAGGCCGGCCGGAACCGCCCAAATAGCATCGTGGGAAGATGGATTACCAAGGCCGCCGCCAGCACCGGACCGACCGCCTGGTAACCCAAGAACAGGCCGATGCACGCTAACGCCAGCAGCTTGCTCGGCTGTCGCCTATTGATCTTTGTATAGTCAATGCGCGGGTCAAGGGCGCCCAGTCGGGGAACCGGGCTTCGCCCTCGGTCATTGGCCATGCAAGGGTCAAAAAAGCGAACTTTCGGCCACCACGGCAAGCTCAACACCCCCCCAAGTACCAGGCCGCACACTCCATCGGCCAGCCCGGCAACCCAACCGTCCAAACCCGACCAGACCGGCACCGGGTGTAGAAGGGGCCATGCAAGAGGAGCCGCCAAGCCAACCAGCAGGGCGGGAACCGCCAGCCGCACGGGCACGCGGCAACCATCGTATTCGATCAGCGCAATGGCCAGTAGCGTGCATAGCAGCAGCAAGTGATACGCACAGATGCCCGCCAATTCCCAACCGGTCGGCACGAGGCCTATCGTACCGTCGACCACCTCGATCGGCCTGATTGGCAAGCTCTGCCCGCCGGAGAATAGCGCTCTGCCGGCAATCGCGGCAAAAAGAGCGGCCGTAATCGCCTCAATGATCGGATATCGGACGGAAATCGGCACGTCGCAATCGCGGCAGCGGGCACGCAGCACAAACCAACTAACCACCGGCACGTTATCGTGCCAGCGGACGGGGTGTTTGCAGGCTGGGCAGTGCGAACCCGGCTCGATCAGGCTCATGCCACGAGGAACGCGATAGACCACCACGTTCAAGAAACTGCCGATCACCCCGCCCAAGGCGAGAAACCACAAGACGGCAAGCCAATCCAGCGCGGCGGGCGAAAGTGCGGCCAATACGAGCATATACACATCCTATCGCCGGCCGGCCGGCTTAACAATACGGGCCGTTACGGCCGGTTGGGTCCCCTTTCGTGGCGCTACGTGCAAATTGTGGCCAATCATGATAACCTTACGTAAACTGGTGCTTTCCGTGGGATGACGCTAGGAAATGCCGGCCACGCCATTAAGCTGGGAACACACCCGCGTTATCGCCCATGACCATTACCTTCCGCTGCCCGTCCGGTCACCGACTTAACGCATGCGAGGACCGCGCGGGCCGGAAAGTGCGTTGTCCGGTCTGCCGGGAGTATGTGGTCGTGCCCGAGGTATCCGAAGATAGCGAGCCGGCCGCGAAGGAAGACGGGCCGGATAAGCTGGTCGTTGCCGCAAGGCTGTCCAAAACGACTCCGCCCAAGGAGGAGCCGCCCAAGGAGGGATCGGCCAAGAGAGCATCCACCACCGGCCCCGTCCCGCCACCGCTACCCAGTGCGGGTCCAAGCGATGAGCCGACGGCCGCTCCACCAAAGCAGAAGGCTACGAAGCGTCGGGATCGCTGGGCCGATCGCCGGCGGCGAAGGCGCCGCCCGACGGACGATAGGCCGCCGGGCAGCAAACCGCCCCGTCCGCGCCGAAGCATCAAGCTGAAGCGACGAACCATGCCGGTCGATGTCTACCAGCCCGACCGCGGCAAGGTCCAGACTGTCCGCTGGCTGGCATTTTTCCTGGGATTAGTAGCTCTGCTGGGAGCGATCCCGGCGCTTAGTCATTTGAACCTGGCAACCTCGCCTGGCTGGGCCCGATTGCTGCTGCTGCTGACGGCCTTGGAGGCGGTCTACATCGTCTGGCTGCTGGCCACGCCCGATTGGTCGACCGTTTGGGTGTTGATGCTGGTGTTTGCCGTGGCGGCGACCGCCTACGGGATGGCAACCGCCCTGGCCATCGCCACGCCGATAGATCACCCAATACCCTTGGGAATGGGCCCTATCCGAGCGTCGGCGCCCCGCTGGTGCATGGCCATGTTGCTGATGACTTCGCTGGCTACCTACCTGTGCGGCCGAACCAGTACCAAGTGGCGACGCCAGTTCGAACTGGAGATAGCGGGCAAGGGCAAGCCGCGCCGCGGCCGGTGACGGTTAAGAGGGACGAGCCCGTAGCTGGATTCGCAAGAATTCAGCCGCAATACCAAGAACCGAATTCTTGCGAATCCGGCTACAAAAACTGCCGGTAAGAAATTCTCCCTCGCCCCTTTACCAGTAGTGCCGGGCCGGGTTCCAGGGCCAGTAGGCGGTTCGGGTGCCGCCGTAGCGGATTTCAACGCCGCCGTTGATCGACAAATTATGAAGCATGTCGAACCCGTGCCCGTCGCCGAATATGATGTTGTCGGCAAAGTCGAAGCGCAGGACCAGTCTGGAGTTGCAGCGGTATTTCAACCCGAAAGCCAAAGGCATGGCAAAAACGGTCCGTTTGAAGGGGTTGCCGAGCAGGTCCTGAAACTTTAGCCCGGCCGCCCCAAGGCCGACCATGAAGTACGGTCGCCAGGTGGAATCGCCCCAAGGATAGTAGAGCAGGTCGAAATCTCCCAGGACGATGTCGGTATCGTGCGGGCGATCTTCCCCGAACGACGAGGCGGCTTTCGCTCGTTGGCTGTCCCAGAGCGGTATCGTGCCGAAGCCGTATCGAAGCTCCAGGCCCCAGTAATGGTCGAAATCCAAGCCGAACCGGTAGCCGCCGAAGTATCCGGTCTTCTGGCCCACCCAATCGTTGATTAAGGGGCTCCCGTGCATTACGCCCGCGAAGGAACTGACGCTCAATGGCCGATTAAGCCAACTCGAACGCAGCAAGGGCTGGCCCAATCCCTTATGCCTCGGCTTGCCTTGGTTACCGAAACCATGCAAGCCCCAAGCGGGTTCGTCCCGCTGCATGAAAGGCGTATCCGGGGTCAACAGTTGGCCCTCGGCAAAGTACGGCGGCTCCGGACCGTTCCCGGCGACCGGCATGCCATGGCTGTCCGCTAGCCGTAGCGGCGGAGCCTCGGGAACCAACTGCTCGAATCTGGCCACCACCGGCCGGCCATCGCCCAACTCAGTATCGATCAGATGTATGCGGTCCGCCGTATTTGGACGGGACCGCTTCGACTGGACGGTGGCGGTTAGCCTGACCGACTCCGGCTGGCGCAAGCGGATTGGCGAGCTTGGCTCGTGGGCGGGTGCAAGTGCCGGACCGGAAATGAAAGATACCGCGCACAATAGTACCCCAACCCACCATCGGCCGATCCGAGGAGGGCAGCATACGCCAGGGAAATCAACGCGGCCGATCGTCACCAGATCGTTTCACCTGCAACAGGACCGTGGATGCGCACAAAAACGGCGAGCGGCGGGATTCACTGACGAGCGACCCAACCCAGGGCGCATAAAACCACCGGCCACCACTCCAGAAAAGGAGCGGCGAATTATGCCGACTGACAGCCCTCAAGTCAATGCCGAACTCACGGCCCCCTCGCAACGGGGTGCAGGAACGGGTTTGCGGAACCTCAATGGATCGGTGACACGTTGGTAGCTGAATTCGCAAGAATTCAGACGGATTTACGCTCAGGGGCTGAATTCTTGCGAATCCAGCTACAAACGTGTTCCTGCACCACTCGCGGCGGGGCCCCAACTTCTCAGCTTTACACGACCGGGGCCATTGCGGTATCCTCTTCACGGATTATCGACTACCGGTCACGGTTGCGAATTCCGCCACGGCATACTTCAGATGGGGTGTAGGCAAGATGAATCGATCGAAAACAGGCTCCGCCACGGCATGGTGGATAGCGACTCTGGCTATAGGATTGACTGTGGCCGCCCCATCCATCCGGGGGGCCGATTTCCAGGTGAAGAACAGAATCTTCGTCGGCGACGAGGAGGAGCCCCAGGTAGAAAGCAGCACAATCTTCACCAAGGGCGTGGTCTACGACTTCCTCGACAAGCCGGCCGAAATCACCGTTTTCGACCAGTCGCGCGGCCGGTTCATTCTGCTGGATCAGGCCAGCCGCACGAAAGCCGAGCTGTCGGCCGACGAAGTGCTGGAATTTATCCGAGGGCTGAGACGCCGGGCCGTCGCGGCCGACGACCAGTACATCCAATTTCAGGCCGACCCTAAGTTCGATCAGCAGGAGGACGAAAGCTCCGGCCAGTTGACTTTCGCCAGCACCTGGATGACCTACGGCGTCATGCCCGCCGACGCGCGGAGTTCCGAAATTGCCGGCCAATACCGCCAGTTCTGCGACTGGCAGGCTCGGCTGAACACAATGCTGAGGCCCGGCTCCCGGCTCCCGTTCGGCCGGATGATCGTCAACGCCGAGCTTCAGAAGCGGGAAAAGGTGCCCGGCCAGGTGCATCTTACACTGACGCCCAAGAAGGGTTTTCGGCAGGGCTTTCGACCGAAAAGCTTCGTGCTGCGAAGCGAACACAAGTTGATTCCCCGGCTGATCGAATCCGACCGTCGTCGCGTGGCACAAGCGGGCGAATTCATGGCCATCTTCAAGTCGGTTGGATTCAAGCAATACCAGAAGGCGCTTATGGAGCGCTGATCGGTGCTGCGTCTCACGTGAGCCCAATCGTAACCCGAAGCGTAAGCGAGGGATGCTCGGCGCCTTCTCTCGCATTGGCTTGGCACTTGCCGCGACACACTGTCTCATCGTACGTGGGACGGGTAGAGGATCAGACTCGTTTGGCGTCCCTCGCTTACGCTTCGCGCTTACGATTAGGTGGCGAGTAATCCGCCCTATTGCACCGGGGGGTGCGCGACTTTTCCGAGAACACAATCAGGGCGTGCTGCGTAGGATGGGTTATCGGCATTCGCCGAAAACTAATCTGTCCGGCCGAGCCGCCCTGGCCCGTGGCAAATCGCGCTTGACAGTATCTTCCAGATTACAAGAATAGTCGGTAAAGTTGTTCCAAGCTGGAGCACTGTGTCCGCAACGATTTTTTAGGAGAGTATTCCATGCAGGTTGACGTTCAACAGATCAAGGACCGCGTCGCCGAGAAATCGGAATTAGTGCATGCTCTGACGGCCGAATTGGGCAAAACGATTGTCGGGCAGAAGGAGATGATCTCCCGGCTGATTGTCGGTCTGCTTACCGACGGCCACATTTTGCTGGAGGGCGTGCCCGGCTTGGCGAAGACGACGGCTATCAAGTCGTTGGCCCAGGCCCTTTCAACTCCGTTCAAGCGGATCCAGTTCACGCCCGACCTGCTGCCGGCCGACCTGATCGGCACGATGATTTACGTGCCCTCCGAAGGCGAATTCAGGACTCGCAAGGGCCCCATTTTTTCCAACTTCGTCTTGGCCGACGAGATCAACCGGGCGCCGTCCAAGGTGCAATCGGCCTTGCTGGAGGCCATGCAGGAGCGGCAGGTAACGATTGGCGATACGACATATCCGCTGTCGGGCCTGTTCCTGGTGATGGCCACCCAGAACCCGATCGAGCAGGAAGGCACCTACCCGTTGCCCGAGGCACAGGTCGACCGCTTCATGCTGAAGGTCAAGATCACCTATCCGCAGCCGGAAGAAGAGCGTAAGGTGCTGGACCTGGCGCTCGACGGCACGACCCGGACGATCAAGCCGGTGCTTTCGCCGGAGGACGTGGCCGCCATGCAGGAAGTTGTCCGGATGGTCTACATCGACGACCAGGTGAAGAACTACATTCTCGACGTCGTCCGCGCCACTCGCCAGCCCGACGCCTTCGGCCTGAAGGATCTTGTGCCGCTGATCGACTACGGTGCGTCGCCCCGCGCGTCCATCTACTTGGGGCTTGGTGCCCGGGCGATTGCCTTTTTGGGCGGTCGCGGCTACGTAACTCCGCAAGACGTGAAGGACATCGCCTACGACGTACTCCGGCACCGAGTGATCCTCACCTACGAGGCCGAGGCCGAACAGCGTACCAGCGAAGACGTAATCGAATCGATCCTGGCAGCCGTACCGGTGCCGTAATGATTGAACAGCGCGTAGGTTATGCTTCAGCATAACGCATTCAGACAAGACGTTATGCTGAAGCATAACCTACGTAACTGACCCCCTTTTCCTTCAAGCACTACTTGCCAATGCCCGAACAAGACATCGCTGAAATCTTGAAGAAGGTGCAGCGGATACAGATCGTTGCCAACCGCACGGTGAACGACCTGTTCGCCGGCCAATACAAGAGCGTTTTCCGTGGCCGGGGGATGGAGTTCGACGAAGTCCGCGAGTACCAGCCGGGCGACGACGTGCGAACGATCGATTGGAACGTCACCGCGCGGACCGGCACGCCCTTCATCAAGCGGTTCTGCGAGGAACGCGAACTGACCGTGATGTTCCTGGTCGACGTTTCCGCCTCCGGGGCGTTCGGTTCCGGCGAGCGATCGAAGCTCGACATGGTGGTCGAGGTGGCCGCCATGTTGATGTTCTCGGCATTGAAGAACAACGACAAGGTCGGGCTGATTACCTTCTGCGACGATGTGATCCAGTACTTGCCGCCGCGCAAGGGCAAGGCGAACGTGCTGCATCTGATAAGACAACTGATCTCCGCCGAGCCGGTCGCCCGGGAAACCAACATGGAAGCCGCGCTGGAGTTTCTCAGCCGGGTGCAGAAGCGTCGGGCGGTGGCCTTCCTGATTAGCGACTTCCTCGCGCCGGAAGCCCGGCACGCCATGAGCGTTTGCAGCAAGCGCCACGACCTGATCGCCATGACCGTTGCCGACCCGCGGGAAAGGGTCTTGCCCGACGTCGGGTTCATCTCGCTGGTCGACGCCGAGACGGGCAAGATAGTCGAACTCGACACGCGGCACCGCCGGGTTCGCGAACTGTTCGAGGCCCAGTCGGCCAGGCGGTCCGACGAACTGACCGGCCGGCTCCGCCGCGTGGGTGTCGACGAGCTGGCGATCCGCACCGACGAGGATTACCTGGCCGGCCTCCGCCGCTTCTTCCACATGCGAGAAAGGCGATTCCGCTAGGAGATCATTGACTACCCACAATTGACAAACGAATGGGTGCCACTGCTGGCTTGTCCAGCAGTGTGAACACAGTAGGTTATGCTTCAGCATAACGCACTCCAGCGCAATGTTATGCTGAAGCATAACCTACGCACTATAAAGCCGCGACAGTTGGTCGCGCACGGGACAAAGGGCACGCGGTTTTCCGAAACTTCCAGCGCGACCACCGGTCGCGGCTTTATAGGTGTTTCCGCTAGGTCACAAACACGAACGGAACAACAAATGATCAAAGAAGATCGACCGAACCTCTCGCTGGGTAACCCGCCGGGCAAGCTGAGAAGCAAGGCGTCGCAGCCATCCAGAACGTGGTTGCGGCTGATTCTCGTGCTGCAAATCGCCGCGATTGTTTGCCTGGTGATGATCATTATGCGGCCCGGCGTAAGGAGAAACCGGCTGGGGCAAATCGATCAGGCCAATGCCAAGCAACTCAAGCAACTTGCCATCGAGCTGGAAGACCGTAGCCTCGACCTCCAGGCCGCCCGGGCCTGGGGAAAGTACCTTGACGCGGCGCCGGACGACGACGATCGGGCCGAGATATTCTACCGCGTCGGCAAGCTGTACATGCGGGCCGAGCAATTCGGCGACGCGGCGACCGCGTTTATAAGCGCCGAGCAGTCGGCCGGCGAGGACGAGAGTCTCGAAAAAAAGATTGGCCCGAACATGGTCGAATGTCTCGGCCGGCTAGGGCTCTACGGCGAGGTGGGACGCGAACTATCGCGACGCGTCGCGGTAGGCGCAGACGTCAAGTCCGGCCGAAAGGTGCTGGCCACGCTGGGCAAACAAGAACTGACCGAGGCCGATCTGGACCGGCTGATCGAGCAACAGGTCGACGATATGCTGGCCATACAAGGTGCCTCGGGCGATGTGGCCCAACGCAAGGCCATGCTCAAGCGCTTCGCCGAGCCGCGGATTCGGCAGAACATGTTGCACGAACTGGTGCAGATAGAAATGTTCTGCCGCCGCGCCAGGGATCTCAAAATCGATCGCGAGGACGAGTACATCAAGTCGCAACGGGCGGTGGCCCACAACATGCTGGCCAGCCGGTTCCTCGAACGAGAACTGACGAAACTCGAACCGACCGCGGTCGACCTGGAAGCCTACTACGCGGCCAACCGGAAGAAGTACGAACAGCCCGGGTTGATCGACGTTCGCCTGATCCAACTGGAAAAAGATGAAGACGCGGCCAAGTTGTTGGAGGATGTGAAATCGGCCGACGACTTCCGCACGCTGGTGGAAGATCGGGCCAAGTCGGAAGAAGCGGCGCCCGAGCCGCGTCACTTGGTCCAAGGGGTGGAGAACCCGCTGTTGGGCGACACGACCGAGTTGTTCAAGCTTGACGAGGGTAAGTGGACCAGCGAGCCGCACGTCAACGGCGACACCCGGTTCCTCGTGCTCATCGAGAAGAAGACACCCGACAAAACGCCCGAGTTGGCGGAAATCGAAGCCCGCGTGCGGTCGGAGTACCTTGCGCGGAAGCAGGACGAATACACGCGGAAACTGGTTCGCGA
>CAZDHN010000001.1:0-4290 GCA_964505115.1 uncultured Planctomycetaceae bacterium | reverse complement strand
GAGCCCAACCCGGCCCGATCGGAAGTTAAGCGGGGACCGGTCCGCGTAAGCGTCGAGGTCGATCCGCCCAAGGCGCGTCTCTCCGACGAGCCGCTGCTCACTCTGACCATCGACCACGAAGAGGGTGTAAAGGTCAAGAAGCCGCCGTTTGGCGAGTCGCTGGGCGACTTCATCATCCGCGATTTCCGCGAGCCGCTGCCGCAAGTGAAGGACGGTCGGGAGATCATCCAGCAGATATACACGCTGGAACCCACCCGAACCGGAGACCTCTTCATCCAGCCGATCAGCGTCAGCTTCACCGACAGCCGGCCCGACGGAGACGGCAAGCAGCACACGATCGAAACCGAGGGGCTGACCGTCGAGATTGCCTCGGTGGTTGACGCCGAGGTGCCGTCGCTGGGCGAGCTTCGCCCGGCGGCCGGGCCGGTCGAGTTGCCCAAGCCCCGAAGTTGGACGCCCTGGTGGTCGGCCGCCGTTGGCTTGGTCGCCCTCGCCGCGCTCATTTGGTGGCGTCGGCGTCGGCGTCGCGCCGCAACCCAAGAAAAACCCCTTTCGCCACAAGAACTGGCCTACCTGGAGCTTCAAAGGCTGTTAGAACGAAGGTTGGCCGAGGAGGACGTGAAACTGTATTACGTCGAGCTAACGGGCATCGTGCGGCGCTACATCGAGCGGACCACCCAGATTCGGGCGCCCGAGCAGACCACCGAAGAATTCCTTCGCGAGGTCAGCCGGCGTCAGGCCTTCCCGGCCGACGAGAGCCGGCGGCTACAGTTGTTCCTGGAATCGGCCGACCTGGTTAAGTTCGCCGCCCACCGGCCGCATGCCGAGGACATCGAAGAGAGCTTCCAACGGGCCAAGGCGTTCATCGGCCTCCAACGGGAGAAGGAGGTGGCCGTATGAGCGGTTTCCGTTTCCAAGACCCAATGTGGCTTCTCCTGCTGGTGCCGCTGGTACTGTTGGGGTTGCTGGCCATGCGTCGCAAACGCCGGGTGGCCATCCTTTACTCCGATGTTGAGTTGCTGGCGTCGCTGCCGGTGACGTTGGCCCTGCGATTCAAGCGGCTGTTGCCCTGGATGCGACTGCTGGGGCTCGGCATGTTGATCGTTGCGCTGGCCCGGCCGCAGCTTGGCCAGGAAGAGTTCCGCGTGCGGACCGAGGGGATCGCCATCGAGATGTGCATCGACCAATCGGGCTCGATGCAGGCGATGGATTTCCATCTCGCGGGCAAGCAGGTGAACCGGCTGGCGGCCGTCAAGCGGGTGTTCAAGGATTTCGTGGCCGGCGCCAACGGCTTGCCCGGCCGTCCGGACGACCTGATCGGCCTGATCGCTTTCGGCGGATACGCCGACGACAAATGCCCGCTGACTCTCGACCACGGCGCCCTGCTCGACGTACTCAAAACGGTCAAAATACCCGAGCCGATTCGCAACGCCAAGGGCCAGGTTATCAACGCGCGGCTGCTGCGGGAGGAGATGGCCACGGCGATTGGCGACGCGCTGGCGCTGGCGGTCGACCGCTTCAAGGATATCAAGGCGAAGAGCAAGGTAATCATCCTGCTTTCCGACGGCGAGAACACGGCCGGCGTGATCGATCCGGCCAGTGCGGCCGAGGCGGCCAAGTCGTTCGGCATCAAGATATACACGATCGGCGTGGGCTCAACCGGCATGGCGCCCTTCCCGGCCGTCGACCCCTTTGGCCGCAAGGTGCTCATGTCGCAGCCGGTGCGGCTCGACGAAGAGACGCTGCGGATGATGGCCAAAACGACCGGCGGCCAGTACTTCAACGCCAAGGACACACAATCGCTGGAGCAGGTATACGCCCAAATCGACAAGCTCCAGAAGACCAAGTCGGAAGGCCGGCTCTACACCGAGTATCGCGAGCTATATCAATACTTCCTATTTCCCGGCCTGGGGTTGATCCTCCTGGAAATCCTTCTGGCCAGTACCCGATTCCGTTCGCTACCGTAGAAAGAGGGGCCAGGGGCCAGGGAGCAGAGGCCAGCAAGAGACAATCCGCCAGGCTTCTCTCGCCCCTGACCCCTGACCCCTGGCCCCTAACTCAAAAACTGGCTGAGCTTACACGATACCAAGCATCCTTACATCTTGACCAACTCCGAGCGAAAATATGTACTGGGAAAACCCGAGCATGTTGTTCTGGCTGTGGATCCTGCCGGTTGTGGCCGGTTTGTTGATCCACGCGCATCGCCGCCGCCTGGCGGCCGCCGGGCGGTTCGCCGACCAGGCCATGGTCCGGCGGTTGATGCCCGCGCTGGGCGGTCCCCGACCCTGGGTCAAAGGGACGATTATTCTGCTGGCCGTCGGATGCCTGATTGTGGCTTCCGCCCGACCGCGCTTCGGCGTCTATTTTGAAAAGGTGACCCAACGCGGCGTCGACCTGTTCGTCTTGCTGGATGTCTCTCGCTCGATGACCGTCGAGGACGTGGCGCCCAACCGGCTCCAACGGGCGAAGTCGGACATTCGTGACCTGCTCAAGAAGTTGCCGGGCGATCGGGTGGGGTTGATCGCTTTTGCGGGCAAGCCGGTGGTTAAGGTGCCGTTGACCAGCGATCAGGGCTTCTTCCGTTCCGTCTTGGATCGGATCGACACCCAAAGCGCGCCTCGCGGCGGTACACTGATCGGCGACGCCATCCGGAAATGTATCGAGGCGATGCCACCCCGGGCCGACCGCGACCAGGTGGCCGTGCTGATTACCGACGGCGACGACCAGGACTCGTTCCCCGAGGAGGCCGCCAAGGAGGCCGCCCGACGCGGTATCAAGATATTCACCGTCGGACTGGGCGACAGCAGCGAAGGCGGCCGGGTGCCGGTCCGCGACGAATCGGGGAAACTGCACTACCTAAAGAGCGAGGGCAAGGAAGTCTGGTCGAAAGTGAACGAACGCCTGCTGGGCAAAATCGCCCTGGATACCGGCGGCGCGTACATCCCGGCCGGAACCCGAGCCTACGACCTCGGCCAGGTGTACGAAGACCATCTGGCCGACCTGACGCGGGGCCAAATCCGCGCCGAGAAACGAAAACGTTACCGCGAACGATTCCAGCTATTCGTCTGCCTGGGCATCGTGCTCCTGCTAGTCGAAATGGCCATACCCGCTTACAAACATAAAGCCGCGACCGTTGCTCGCGCCATGGTATAAAGCCGCGACCGTTGGTCGCATCATAGTATAAAGCCGCGACCGCCGCTCGCGCTTGAAGCTTGGGAGGATTGTTGCGTTCATCGTGCTTTGCGCGACCAACGGTCGCGGCTTTATAGGTGTGTGTATCAACCGAATAAGAATAAGTGGAACGACAACCGTGCAAATCATAAGACCCATAATCGTGCTTACCCTGCTTTGCCTGCCGGGCGTTGCCATGGCCGGATTGGGTGAGGCGGTCGAGAAGGTGCGCCAGGGCGTAAGCCATTACAAGCAGGGTGACTACAAGACGGCCGGCAAGGCGTTCGCCGAGGCCGACGTGGCCCTGCCCGACGACCCGCGAATCGCCTTCGATCGGGCCTGTGCGCTCTCGGCGGCGGGCGATGCCGACAAGGCGGTCGAGCTGTTTCAGCAGGCGGCCCTTTCGCCCGACCAGGATCTATCGGCCCAGTGCTACTACAACCTGGGCTGTCTGTCGGCCTCCAAAGCCCGGGCGCTCTTTGGGGAGCATCCGGAACAAGCCACGCCCGAGGTTCGCACCGAGGGCATCGAGCTGCTCCGTCTGGCGGTGGGTCGATATCGCGATTGCCTCAAGGCACAACCAAAGCCCGACCATGCCGAAGCACGCCACAACCTGGAGATGATCCGGCTTTGGATCAAGCACATGCAGGCTGTCTGGCAAGAGCGCGACCGCGACAAGCAGCGAAAGGAGACCGGCCTGCTCGAGTTCCTTCTGATGCTTGAGAAGAAGCAGCGCGATTTGCGTGCCACGGGCAAGTCGCTGGCCGGGCTGCCCGACTCACCCCGGCGTCGCCAGGCATTCACGGCGAGCGAGTCGGCCCAACGGCTTTTGCAGGAGGAGATCAAGCCGCTGAAGGAGAAGATAAGCGCGGAGTTCAAGCCGCCCAGCCAACGTCCCGGCGCGGCTTCAACTGGTCCAGCTTCAATGGGCCAGATGCAGCCGGCCGCTCCCAGCCCCGACAAGGCCCAGGCGATGGAGTTGCTCGGCCGACTGGCGGACGAGGCGGGCGGGTCGATGATTTCGGCCGCCGACCTATTGGGCGAAGGCTCCCGGGAGCCGGCCGCCCGGGCGCAGGCCGAGGCGGTCGAGAAGCTCGATCAGATCTACATGGCCGTGGC